>JBASWK010000019.1:0-9039 GCA_049276435.1 Gallionella sp.
ATACGCTCCTACCTAGCCACCCTGCACAAACAAGGTGCAAATATCTTCGATGCGCTAATCCAAACCTTCCGTGAATCCCCGCCCCCACCCCGCTTTGCTTGAGAGGGGGCTGAGTAGTTACGAAAAAACAGTATTTTGCATCCCTGTTGCCAGAATTATCGACCCGTGCAGCGCGTGCGACGGTTAGTCGTTTGGGATTTTCAAATTCCGCCTTGCGGGCTTATTTGAGTGATTCGTTTTCCAAGGGGTTTGGTGAATCAGGTAGCTTCTTGGGTGAACCTGTTTTTGAAGCAACTTTTGGTTGGGAATCGGCAGATTGCGACATGGCATCATTATCCCCTGCGCTGCTGACGCGCAACCTGATAACTGCAATGGATAAACCTGCAAAATCCAAAGATGACGCGGGGGATGAATACCGTTTTGGGCAAGATTGGCGACCGCACAAACATCAATTGGAGGCATGGAAATTATTGTCTGCCGAAACGCCGCAATCTGTGGTTGTCACTAGCGGCACAGGGTCGGGTAAAACCGAATGCTTTATGGTGCCGATTTTAGATGCGTTGGTGCGAGAACATGCGGCGCAAAAAACCAAGTTGGTGGGCGTGCGGGCATTGTTTCTGTATCCGTTAAACGCGCTGATTCAAAGCCAGCGCGAACGCTTGCACGCATGGACAGGTGGATTTGGCAATGGCGTGCGATTTTGTTTGTATAACGGCATGACTCCGCAAAACCCACAACCCAAAGCCAAACGGGATGAAACTCCCAATCAAGTCATAGACCGCGAACAACTCCGCGCTGAACCGCCGCCCATTTTGGTGACCAATGCCACCATGTTGGAATACATGCTGGTACGCGCCCAAGACGCGCCGATTTTGGATGCGTCACAGGGCAAACTTCAGTGGATTGTGTTGGACGAAGCGCATACCTACATTGGTTCGCAAGCGGCAGAATTGGCGTTGCTATTGCGCAGGGTACTTCATGCGTTTGGCGTTGCCAGTCATCAGGTTCGTTTTATTGCCACCTCGGCAACCATTGGCGATCCCAAAGGCGAAGCGGGGCAACAATTGCGCGCTTTTCTGGCAGGACTGGCAGGCGTAGATGAAGAACGTGTACATTTGGTTTCGGGTCAACGCAGCATTCCCGACTTGCCCGCCACAATGGCAAAACAACCCCAACAAGCCACGCTTGAGTTACTTGAATCTATTCCTGAATTTGAACGATTTCAGGCTTTATGCAGCAATCCCACCGCACGCCGTGTGCGGAATTTGTTTGTGCCACGCGAGGGCGGAAAAGCGGCAAATTCACTGATCGAGATTGCCAAAGCCATTTCTGCCCCAAACCACCTTGACGCATTGCGGTGGCTCGACTTATTGACCAGTGCCAAAGACCAACAGAAGCAACCCTTTTTGCCTTTGCGTCTGCACGCTTTTCATAATGTCTTGGCGGGATTGTGGGCGTGCTGCGATTCGACATGTACCCATAAAAAAGGGACGGCATTGGATACGCCTGCTTGGCATTACGGCAAGGTTTATACCGAAGAACGCCGCCATTGCGAATGTGGCTCTCCCGTGTATGAATTGCGTTCTTGTAATGACTGCAACACCACGTTTTTATGGGCGCAACTAGATTCAGATAATCGCCAGTTACGACAAGTAAAGAAAGAAGCCGATGACGAATTCTCATTGGATGTAGAGGTATCTGAAGAAGAACAAAACGATGCTGAACAGGATGGCGAATCTGCTCAAAATTCGTTTCCACAAATTAGCTCGGTACTCATTGCCAATGGTTATTTGAAAGGTACACATGACGCGCCCGTTGAGCGCAAAACCTTGCAGCTTGATCCGCTTAATACTGGCAACACGGTGTCTTTGCGGCTGAAAGATGAGCAAGACGGCATCATGGAATGTCCTGATTGTGGTGGGCATCATGGCAATGGCAAGCGGATGTTTCGCAAAGCCATTTTAGGCGCACCGTTTTTGTTAAGCGAAATTATTCCGACTTTGTTGGAATACTGCCCTGACATCGATGACAAAAATATAGCTCCGCTAGAAAGACCTTTGCGCGGGCGGCGCATGATTGCCTTTACCGATAGTCGGCAAGGTACGGCGCGCATTGCGGCTAAGTTGCAGCAAGATTCTGAACGCGGTCGAGTGCGTAGTTTGGTTTACAAATATGCAAAAACACAACGGGAAAGTACTGAAGCGACAGAGCTTCGAAAAGCCATTTCAACACTAAAGAATCTTAACCTTACGGTTCTTTCTGCACAAATTTTTGAGCTGGAACAAAAACTTAAATCACTACCCTCATTTTCCATTGCCTTCCGTGAGTTGGTGTCGAATTTAAGCAGTCTCGAGTGGGATACCAAGGAATGGATGTATGACTATTATGCAGACCTTGATCCTGCCGAGTTCGGGGGGGCGACAGGCAAAGAAAAATTAGCGCGCATTCTGGTCGTGCGCGAATTTGGACGCAGACCTAAGCGTGCCAATAACTTGGAAACCATGGGGCTGATAGCAGTGTGTTATCCCAAACTGGAGCAAATTACGCAATTACCCAAGTTCGCCGCTTCGACAGCAAAATTTAGCCTGAAGGAGTGGCACGATTTTTTAAAAATTACCCTAGATTTTTATGTGCGTGAAAATTCGTTCCTAAATTTGCCTGATGGCTGGGAAAAATGGAGTGGGCAACGTTTGTCAAGAAAGAAGAGCTTGCTTTCTCAGGACTCAAAAGAGAAACAATCCCATACATATAAAAAATGGCCTCAATGCAGCTATAAAGGTGCGCACAATCGCTTGGTGCGATTGTTGAGTTATGTGTTCAAACTTGACCCCAGTGCCACTGTTGGGCGGGATGCGATTGATAACATCTTGAGATGCGCATGGGATGATCTGGTGCGTGTTGGCTTGTTGCAAGCTGCCAGCACAGGACGTTATTTTGATTTTGACGAGATGGCTTTTGCGCCGATGACCCAAGGTTGGATTTGTCCTGCCACGCGCCGTATTTTGGACGTGACCTTGAGGGGCGTAACGCCTTATCTTCCTCGCAAGAATCCAAGCGCAAAAGTAGCAGAATGCCGTGCGGTCACATTGCCACAATGCGATTTATTGGGCAAAGACTTCCCGTCTCAGGATGATCGTTTGATCGCCATTCGGCATTGGTTGTCAGAAAACGAGCAGGTCAAATTCTTGCGCGCCGAGGGGTTGTGGTCTGATTTAAACGACCGCATTGTCGAGGGTAGTGGCTACTTTCGTGCGGTAGAACATTCTGCGCAACAAGCAGGGACGCGGTTACAGCAATACGAAAGAGAGTTTAAATCTGGGCGGATCAATTTACTGAGTTGCTCAACCACCATGGAAATGGGGGTGGATATTGGCGGCATTACCGTGGTTGCGATGAACAATGTCCCGCCACACCCCGCCAATTATTTGCAACGGGCAGGACGGGCGGGGCGACGTTCAGAAACCCGTTCGGTCGCGCTAACGGTGTGTAAAAACAACCCGCACGATCAATATGTTTTTGCCAACACGCGTTGGGCGTTTGATACCCAATTGCCTGCACCGCGTATCAAGCTGGAAAGTGAAGTGATTGTGCAGCGACATATTAACGCCATGCTGTTGGCGGATTTTTTGCGCAACCATGCCGCAGCAAAAGGCGACTTGAACAAGCTGAATATGGAATGGTGGATGCTGCCCCAAGACCATGCCCGCGTGGCGCAATTTATTGCTTGGGCAAAATGCTTTGACGAGGCACAAAATGCGCACCTCAGGAAAGGGTTGCGTGCCTTGTTGCGGCATACCTGTTTTGAAGGTATCGCCTCTCTAGCTGGCTTGGTGGCAAAGTCGGCTGAATATCTAACGGATATTCGTACCAAGTGGCATGAAGAGTTTGATGCCATTGAATCACAGCTTCAACAATTTAAAGGAGCGGCTAAAGAAAATGACCCCGCTTACAAAGCCCTGCAAATTCAACGCCAACGCCTAACGGATGAGTATTTGCTCAGAGAATTAGCAACCAGTGGCTTTTTACCAGGCTATGGTTTTCCAACCGATATTGCCTCTTTTGAGACCTTGACCAAAGACGAAATTGAACGCAATAAAACCCGCAAACGGGATGAGCGCGAAGACAATACGATGCGCCGCCGTGAGTTACCCAGCCGCGATACGGTGATGGCATTGCGAGAATATGCCCCTGGGGCAGAAGTCGTGATTGATGGTTTGGTGTATCGCTCGGCAGGCATTACCCTCAATTGGCATGTTCCCGCATCTGTACAAGCCGTGAATGAAATTCAGAATATCCGCGAGGCATGGCGTTGTGCAGCTTGTGGCACTAGCGGGACAGCGGGTAGAGCCAGCCAACTGACGCATTGTCCAGATTGCAGTAAGTCATTATTACCCATTGATCCAAAAAATCGGTTCAACTATCTTGAACCCGCAGGCTTTGCAGTTGATCTTTATGAATCACCGCACAACGATATTTCGACGCAAGAGTTTGTGCCTGTTGAGCAACCGTGGATCAACGCCAGCGGCGAGTGGCTGCCCCTGACTAACCCACAATTAGGCTTTTTTCGCTCGAATCCCGCAGGGACGGTATTTAATCATTCAGCGGGAATCAATGGCTTAGGCTACGCCATTTGTTTGGCATGTGGTCGGGCTGAACCCATGGTGATTGAAGCGGATGAAGATGAAAACAAAGTGGCAGCATTGCCCAAAGTTTTCCAAAGCCCCCATCGGCGGCTGCGCGGCGCACAAGAGGGTGATAGCGCGAAATGCGAAGGGAGCGATTTCTCTATTCAGCGCGGCATTCGTTTAGGGCATGAGGCGAGAACGGATGTACTGGAATTGATGCTTTATGATTTAGATGGCTCTCCCTTGGTTGACAAGAAAGCGGCGTTTTCCCTTGCCGTTGCCATGCGCAGCGCAATTGCCAAGATGCTGGGCGTTGAAGTCGCTGAATTGGGATGTAACTTCAAAGAAGTTCGATTGGATCAAAAAATTGGGCAAGCCATCGTCCTATTTGACCGCAATGCCTCTGGCTATTGCTCTTCCGTTTCAGACCAAGTGCGCGAGATATTGTCCAAGGCAAAAGAAATTTTAAGTTGTGCTGCGGATTGTGAGGGAGCTTGTCAGCATTGTTTGCTGCATTTTGATACTCGTTTCCAGATGGATAACTTGGATCGTCATGCTGCGTTGGCATTTTTAACCGAATCGTGGTTACAGGCATTCCAACTTCGGGATGAAGATGCGCAATTTGGGCGCGCCCGTTCTTGTGCCGAATTCCAAAGTTTACCCGAAGCCATTACGCGTGAATTAGACCGCCCACGCGTCGAGGAATTGCGCTTGTTTTTGGTTGGCAATCCCTTGGAGTGGGACATTGCTACATCTCCCTTGCGGACTTGGGTGCAACGATGGGCGGCAACAACCCAGTCAATCAAATTGGTCATGTCTCCCGATGCCGTGCAAAATTTATCGCAATCAGATCGTTTTGCATTAGCCGTTTTGTCGAGTTTGAATGGCGTTGCGGTTTGGACGGGTAATCCGCCCTCTTGTCAGGCGGGTGGACAGGCAGTCGCGGCAACGCTAGGCGCAGACAAAACGGCATGGGCATACCGCACGGTTGAAACAGGCTGTCCCAATGCGCAATGGGCAACAAAAGCGGAATTTTTAGTGCGGGGTAAACTTGAAACAGTAGGCGAGTTATTTGAGCAAGTTAAGCTCGAAATCAGTACCCCCGCAGACATGCACGGAAAAGTGCAACGATTTGAAATAAAAGCTGAAATTGACGGCTCTTCTCTGGGGTTTGGTAAAAAATTACTGGCGCATTTAGAGGATGAACATGCACTGGTGGGCGAAAAAGGCGAGCTTGTCCGCATTGCTTATTATGACCGCTACCTAAATTCACCATTGCCTGCATCGTTATTGATTGAGTTTGTTTCAGCACTGAAAAATGCTTATCAAGACCGCTGGAGTGTGCAATCCGTTGAGTTGGTGGTTGCCCCCTTCCAAGAGTGGAGCGGTGGTTTAAATCCACCCCAACAGGTGTATCACAATTGGCTGACCCAAGCAGATCGTGCCGCAGCCCTTAAGTCTGCCTTTGATTATTGCGGTATGGAATGCACGCTACGCAGCATCGACAAACGCGATGCGCTTCATGCACGGCTATTTGAAATCGAAACGGATGATGGAAAACGTATCAAAATTTGGCTAGATCAAGGATTTTCTTATTGGCAAACACAATCGCGACAAAATGCAAAGTTTCAGTTTATAAAACCCGCTAACGAACAGGGGAACGAGATCGCTAATTTGAACATCAAGTTAGCGGGGCAAGTCTTTCCAACTTATTTGTTCGTTGAACGATGAGGATGCAAACTGCCATGGATTCTTCTTTGAACTTTTACCGTGATTTACCCGCCATGTTGACCTTTAGCGAGGCAACGGGCGCGCATTTTCATGTGGATGTGCCTGAAGATTGGTGGGTGGTGGTGGCGGATGTGGAAGGTTCGACCAAGGCGATTGAGGCGGGGGAGTACAAAAAAGTGAATACCGTGGGCGTGGCGTGTATCGCGGCGGTGTTGAATGTGGATAGGCAAATTGAATTGCCGTTTGTGTTTGGCGGCGATGGGGCGACCTTTGCGATTCCTGAGTTATTGCGTGAACCCGTGATCGTGGCGTTGCGTGGCGCGCAGCGTTTATCTCGTGCAGGCTTTGGCTTAGGCTTACGCGTGGGCATGGTCAAAGTCAGTGATTTAGTGGCGTTGGGACATTCGGTGCGATTAGGCAAGGTACGTTTGTCGCCTAGCGCATTGCAAACTGCCTTGTCGGGACGCGGTTGGGACGAAGCAGAACGGCGCGTTAAAACGCCCAGTGCAACAGGGGTGTTGCGTGTGGATGAGCAAATGGGCGAAGCGGAGGCGAATTTTGATGGGTTTAGTTGTCGCTGGCAGGGTGTACCAAGCTTTCAGGATCATAAATTGTCGTTGCTCATCGCCGCCACCTCGGCGGAGAGTGGGCAAGTTGTTGCGACTTACCAACGCGTATTGGCGCACATTCAGTCGATTTATGGCGAGGTGGAAAGCTATCATCCCTTGCGCAGCAACGCGCTCACCATGACGTTTAAGCCGCGTTTGTTGTTGCACGAGTGGCGTGTGCAAACGGAAGATTTATCCGCTGTTTATCGCGTGGTGTATGGCGTAAAAATGTTGTTTCAGGGCATCGCTGGACACATGATGTTTGCCTTTAATCTCAATACTAAATCAGTAAAATGGAGTCGCTATCGTGAGGAATTGGTTGAAAATTCTGACTTCCGCAAATTCGATGGTATGTTGCGCATGGTCATTGATGGCAGTGAGCAACAAGCGACTGCATTAGCAAGCTATCTGGCGCAAGAACACGCTAACGGTCAATTGGTTTATGGCATTCATAAGTCGCGTGAGGCATTGGTGACCTGTCTGGTGCAATCGTACAAAGATAATCATTTGCATTTTGTGGATGGTGGCGATGGCGGCTACGCACTGGCAGCGCGGCAATTAAAACAGCAATTGGCGCAACGAAAATCAACGCCTTAACGCAAAATTCGCTACTCAGACCGTAGGATTTTGTTTGACTTAACCGCCTGTTTCAATCTATATTCAAACCATGAGAAAAGAACTTAATTTACTGGAAGAAAAGATCACGCAGCTGGTTCAGCTCAATGCGCGCTTGCGGGTCGAAAATCACCATTTGCGTCAGGAACTGGCAGAGGCTTTGAACCATACCCACGCCGAGCAGCAAGACTCCTCACCGCATTCAGACAGTACGCCACAGGAAAATACACCATGAATGTCCATCACACGTTGGAATTTGAGCTGTATAACCACAAATTTCGTATCTCCTGTCGCGAAGAAGAGCGCGCCGATTTGCTAAAAGCCGTGGCTTATCTCGATGGAAAAATGAGTGAAATTCGGGATTCAGGTAAAGTAATCAACGCTGAACGCGTTGCCATGTTAGCAGCGATTAAAATTACCCACGAATTATTAGGCATGAAAGCATTTACAGGCTTTGACCTGATGGAATTTACGCGTAGAATGCAAGACATGCAGACGACAATAGAGGATGCCTTAGCAGAACAAGGCTCGCTGTTTTAGTCACAGTTTGAATACAAAAAGCGGCGGGATGTTTTTATTATCCAACGTTTACCAGTTGTTCCCTGCGGTGTTCGAGAGGCTTATATATTCTTTGAACCAAGTAATTACTTAGGTCGCAACTCAGACGCTACTGTTGTGAATGTCCCTTCGAGGATGATCCTGATGTGGCAGAGGCGTGACCCTCTTGAACCTTACGGTTCGAGATGCTAAGTCAACGGCACAGGCGGGGAACTTTTATTTCGGTGCGACTTTCGGGTCGCACTTTTTTATGCCTGCTCACGCGCTAATCGCCAGCCAATGGAGGTTGCCGTGATAATCCTCTTCGACAAAAAACACAGCTCGCGAGTGATGCCGCGCGACACAATATGCTGCGGGACATCGGTTAACTTCATGTTTTTACAACTTTAGCTTTGAACAAACCGCACTTCCCTTTGCCGCAGCCTGACGCATGAGCGTTCCACCCTTCTGGCAATCTGTTTCAACACCAATTCCTCTGCAATACATATAGCCAGTCCAACAAAAAGCCTCTGGATCACCAAGCTGCATCGCTTCTTCCAAATACTTTCTTCCAATTGCAAAATTCTGTTCAACAGAACGACCTCTAAGGGAGCAAGAAATAACTAACATACCTTTTGTTGAGAAGGGTAAAGAGGGAAGGGAGAAGGGCAAAACCGCCTCTCCGAACAAGGGACACGAGGTCTTGTTCCTTCCCCTTCAGAGGGGGAGAGCGAAGCGAGGGGGCAATTAGGATGGGGATGGGTTCGTTCTCTGCACACACCCCCATCCCCACCCCAACCCTCCCCTTGAAGGCATAGGTATCTACACATCTTAATTTATTTAATAATCATTGAGTTATATGTGTTTTTTCATTGCTATTGCAAACTAAACGCTATGTGGGAGCGCAATTTATTGCGCGATAG
>JBASWK010000020.1:0-5064 GCA_049276435.1 Gallionella sp.
ACAGCAAAGTTCAACTCGCAAAAAGACGCGCCAGAGGCTATCGAAATATCAACAATTTTATCAATATGATTTTTTTCCTATGCGGAAAATTGAAATTCGACTACCCACGGTGTTTCACATAGAGCCAAAAAAACTGCCATCAACGGCGCATTCCTCTCCGCCGAATAGGGCTAAACTTTTGCACAGCAACACGAAATCTTTATTCACCTGCTTGAGTGCCGCAGCGTTATCACGGCGGAAGTCGGCAATGGTTTTGTAGCTTGGACGCAACGCTTCCACCAGCCAGATGACCTCCAGATTGCGCCAAGTCTCGCCTTCCAAGCGGCGGCTGGAATGGAAACGGTTGGTGTAGCCGTAAAGGTACAGTTTGAGCAGCATTGACGGGGCATAAGCGGGCTGTCCGCTACCGTGTCGCGCTGCTGTATTGCCAAAACCGAGGGCGTGCAAGTCGAGCGTGTTTACATACGCGTCAATCGCCCGAACCGAATTGTGCTGCGACACATAATCTTCCACGCTAGGCGGCAACAACATCGCCGCACTGCGATGGCTGCCAGCTTTGTATTTTCTGGACATTTTACTATAAGATTCATGTAGATAACGTGCGATCATTATACCAAAAACTGGGCAATGGGTGGGGGAATACTTTCACGGTCTCTTAAGTAAGTGCCATTCGGGTCAGGAGGGACACCCAGCAATGCTTATTTTGACGGTGGGTACGACGGTTTCTCGTGAATAAGGCTGGTTTGTCACGTTTTTCGCCCTTTCGGGCGATGTATGAATTGGTCGCACCCACAACAACCTACTGTTTAGCCAAAATGAGAATTGCTGGTAAGGTATTGCGTACAAGTAATTGGGTATTGAGCTGTTAGTCGCTAGTCGTTAGCTTTTAGTTTGTGGAGTGAAATTTTTCACTCATCTATTTGAATATCTTGTAAAAAATATAGTATCGGACAGATTTATACTATGAAACTAACGACTAGCAGCTTAAAATACCCGAAAATTTATGCGCTCGTACTTATATCGTGTTACACGCTCAATAGGTCGTTTTTTATCGCAAGATGTTTAGGCAATAAAAAACCCGCTGGGTGCGGGTTTGTTAGGCTATTCAAAATGCTTGAAACCGTTATCTGGCGGAGAGGGTGGGATTTGAACCCACGGTACTGTATAACAGTACGCCTGATTTCGAGTCAGGTACATTCGACCACTCTGCCACCTCTCCATTGTGCTGAGGGGCGATTCTACCAGCAAGTACACCGTTGCGCAGCAAATTCCACTTAAATTGTTGTTGGCATGGAAGGGAGAAGGGGCGGGGGACGGGAGTAGGGGGAAGAGATGCGGGCAAAACTGCAAAAACCGCAAAAACGATTTGAGTACCTGATACTGAATCAAGTATGCTTCTGCCCAATTCACTCAAACCCCTTACCCGCGCGGAATACATGATGTCCAACACCGTTAAACCCACTCTTTCGCTTGCCGTGCAATACGTCAGCGCGGCACAGCCTTTGCCGACCCGTGCGCAATTTCGCCGTTGGGCGCAAGCCAGCTTGCAACACCCGCTCAGTCTGACCTTGCGCATTGTCGATGAAGACGAAGGGCGTAGCTTAAACCGTGATTATCGCGGCAAGGATTACGCCACCAATGTGCTGACTTTTGTGTATGACGATGTGGCGACCTTGTCACCTGATGCCGTGCGCTATGGCGATGTGGTGATTTGCGCGCCTGTGGTGGAAAAAGAAGCAGCGGAACAACATAAAGACCTCGTCGCCCATTATGCGCATTTGACCTTACACGCGATGCTCCATTTGCAAGGCTATGACCATGAAAATGATGAAGATGCCGCAAGGATGGAAGCCTTAGAAACTCAGCTAATGCTAAAATTGCACTTTCTTGATCCTTACATAGCATAATTACACTCAATATGGACTTACCCCGAAGTCGTCAGCCTACACTGTTAGAACGTCTTTCTACTTTATTGCTGCGTGAACCAGAAGACCGTGACCAACTGGTCAAGCTGCTGTACCGCGCTTACGAACACAATTTGCTGGATGCCGATGCGCTGTCCATGATGGAAGGCGTATTGCAAGTTTCAGAACGGCAAGTGCGCGAAATTATGATTCCGCGCGGGCAAATGGATGTCATCGACATCAGCCAATCGCCACAACAATTTATTCCCTTTGTCATTGAAACCGCGCACTCGCGTTTCCCTGTTATTGATGGCGACAAAGACAACATCATCGGTATTTTGTTAGCAAAAGATTTGCTGCGTTATGCCATGGGGGAAACCCTTGATGTTCGCGATACCTTGCGCCCCGCTATTTTTGTACCAGAATCCAAACGGCTCAATGTTTTGCTGCGCGACTTTCGCAGCAACCGCAACCACATCGCCTTGGTGGTGAATGAATACGGCGGCGTGTCGGGGATGGTGACCATCGAAGACGTGCTGGAACAAATCGTCGGCGACATCGAAGACGAATATGATTTTGATGAAGACGAAGACAACATTATTCCTGATGGTTCAGGACACTATCGCATCAAAGCAGACACCACGATTGAAGATTTAAACCAAACCCTAGGCACTGCATTTAGCGATTTGGAATTTGATACCGTGGGCGGGTTGATTTTACAAGCCGCAGGGCAACTGCCTAAATGTGGTGAACAGTTTCACTTAGGCGAGTTGATTTTTACCGTACTGCATGTGGATAGCCGCCGTCTGTATGCCTTGCTGGTGGAACGGCAAAAAGAAGATTTTTAGCCAAACGGGTGGTGCGCAAAACAAATACTAATTCGGAGGGGCTTGTGATGTTTGATGAATTTGATCGTAAAATTTTTGCCATTGGACAACATGTTTTTGATGCGGGCGATGTGGGAGATTGCGCTTATCTCATTGAGTCGGGACAGATTGAGGTGGTGATTACCGAGCAGGGGCAAGAGCGACGCATCAGTGTCATGGGGGCGGGCGAAATGTTTGGTGAAATCGCCCTGATTGACCAAAAACCGCGCACTGCCACCGTGCGCGCCTTGGAGAGAACGGTACTTGTCCCCATTCAACGTACCCTCGTGGACGACTTGCTCGCCAAAAGCGACCCTATTCTGCGTCACCTACTCCTCGTTATTTTGGAGCGTTTCCGCAATCAGGTGACCAGCACCCCTAGCCACAACCTCTTTTCACCTGCACAATCTAAACAGCGTGCTGTCCTCAAGGGAGAAGCAACGCATAAACTCTCCTTGGCACATGCCCTCACCCGCGCCCTCACTCGCGAAGAATTTCGATTATATTACCAACCTATTTGTGGTTTAAAACAAGGCAACATTGCAGGCTTTGAGGCGTTAATTCGTTGGGAACACCCCGTTAACGGCTTGATCGAACCGATGGAGTTTCTCGCTTTAGCCGAGCAAACCAGTTTGATTCGTGAGATCGGCTTGTGGACCCTAGAGCGTGCGTGCCACGACTGGGCGCGCTTAAAAACCATCGCCAAAGTCGAAAACCCCTTTGTGAGCGTTAATTTATCTGCGTGTCAATTGACCAGTGCCACCTTGGTGGAAGATATTACCGCCGTCATGCGCAAATACGATATGCCGCCCAAAGAACTCAAATTAGAATTGACCGAAACCGTGATGGTGGAATATCCCGACGAAGCCTTGAAAATCCTCAACCAATTTATTGACCTCGGCATTAGTCTGGCGCTAGATGATTATGGGACGGGGCATTCTGGCTTGGATTACTTACAACGCTACCCCATCCGCACCATGAAAATAGATCGCTCCTTTGTCGCCTACATTGTTAAATCGCCACAAAGTCTAGAAATTGTCCGCTCCTCCATCACCTTAGCGCATTTGCTCGGGATGAATGTCGTGGCAGAAGGGGTCGAAACCGAAGATGTCCGCGCCCAACTCTTAGCACTTAACTGTGAATTTGGACAAGGCTGGTTGTTTGACAAAGCCTCCACGTTACAGGACTTAATCACCCGACACGGAATCAATGGGGTCAGACTCGATTGATTTTATTTTATGGGTTTTTGAAGGCAAGCAAGACCTCAAAAAATGACGTGTCGCATCAATACGCTCTCAACAGGAAAACTATGTTATTAAAATTCAGTAAGATGCACGGGGCGGGGAATGATTTTGTGGTGTTGGATGGCGTGAGGCAACCCGTCGCGCTGACCACCGAGCAGATTCGTTTTTTGGCGGATCGACATTTTGGCGTGGGCTGCGATCAATTGTTGTTGGTAGAAACTTCGACGGTGGCGGATTTCCGCTATCGAATTTTTAACGCCGACGGCAGCGAAGTCGAACAATGCGGCAACGGGGCGCGCTGTTTTGTGCGCTTTGTGCATGAACAAGGCTTAACGCCCAAGCGCGAAATTACCGTGGAAACCCAAAGCGGCTTGATTACCTTGAAATTGGAAGATGACGGACGGGTGACGGTCAATATGGGCGCACCCGTATTTGACGCGGCGCGCTTGCCGTTTAGCGGCGGCACGGGCGCGGTGAGCGAAGCGTTGGACGTGGCGGGCGAAGTGGTGGAAATTAGCGCGGTGTCGATGGGCAACCCGCACGCGGTGCAAGTGGTGGCGGATGCGGAAAATGCACCTGTGCCAGTGCTAGGCGCGCTGATTGAATGCCATGAACGCTTCCCGCGCCGTGTCAACGCAGGGTTTATGCAGGTGGTCGATGCACATCACATCAAACTGCGCGTGTATGAACGCGGCGCAGGCGAAACCTTAGCGTGCGGCACAGGTGCGTGCGCAGCCGTGGTCGCAGGCATCCGACGCGGTTTGCTGCAAAGTCCCGTGCAAGTCACCACCCACGGCGGCGAATTAAGCATCGCATGGGCAGGCAACGACGCACCCGTGTGGATGACAGGGCCAGCGGTGACGGTGTTTACGGGGGAGATCGCGCTGTGATGGTTTATCTTCATCCTCAACGCTTCTCCCTGCTAAGCACCCGCGCCTAAATTTTCGGGTATTTTAAGCTGTTAGTCGTTAGTTATTAGTCGCTAGTTAATGCTGTGAGTCTGCTTGATGCTATATTTTTCACAATATATTTAAGTAGATGAGAAAAACC
>JBASWK010000021.1:0-16803 GCA_049276435.1 Gallionella sp.
AAGTCGCCGCATGGCAAGCCCGCCGCGACCAGATTCACGCCAAAGTAAACTGGCAATTCACCACCGAAAATGCACGCGTTAAACTCAAACGTCTTTATCCGACATTTGATGCGTGACGCGACACTAGGGTGCATTCCATGCACCATGGTGCACACGGCGCACCCTTCGATTTTTTTAATTTCACTTTTAAAATAAAATAAGATCGTCAACAGGTTCTTAAAACAGCTTCATTTGCATCACCCAACCGATACCAGCTAACCCAGCCAAAAAAATCAGCAAATTGCCCCAGACCCAATATAAATAACGGCGCGACAGCTTTTCGGGGGTGAGGTTGCTAATCACAAAAAGCTTGCCGTCAGCAGGTTGCCTGATGACATGAATATCGGCTTCGGCTTGTGCTGCGTTTACTTTTTTGCTCACTTCACGCTTTGCCGCACGGCGCGCCAACATCCATTCCGCTTCGCCCAGCTGCCCATCTGCATTTAAATCAAAACGGGCCAGTAAATCAGGCATATTCTGCTTCCACTGAGCCAAGAGTGCGTTATGTTCAGCATGTAAATCAAACGTCAATGAACCGCCGCCTTGGGTGCGCAGCTCGCCCAATACATACAGCGGATCATCTTTGAGCAACAGCCATTCGTTATAACGACGTGCGCCATTGATCCATTGGTGATGATCTTGGGTGATGATTTCGGCATGTTCAGGGTCAATGGCGCAGTCTCCCGTGTCATCGCGCAGCACAAAAATGGCATCACTCTCGCCACTTTCGCTGGTATACCATTCGCGTTTGTGATTTTTTTGCTCGATACGATAGCGATACCACAAACAAGGACGCTTAGAGAGCTTGCCCAACATCGGTGCATCCGCCGTGAAAGGGTGACCACGCCCGATCAGTTCGACATACCCTTGGGCGGCAGAGGCGACTTTGGAGGTTGGGGTATTGTGAATCGCACGATATTTGTTCAAAGCCGATAGCCACGCATACACACTGACGAGCGACATGATGGATAGACAAACGATCCAGCCCGTGCGAGACCCAAGCTGCACCGCCACCAAGAGCAACAACAACTGCACACCTGATGTGGCAAGTTGGATTCGGCGCAGATTTTCTAGCATGATGATTTATTTAAATAATAACTTTAAATCGACATCTTGCTTTTCTTCCTCGGCAAATTCCAATAGCGTTTTTGCCTCAAAATTAAACATGCCTGCAATGATGCTGGCGGGGAAGACTTCGATTTGCACATTGTTGATATTGACCGATTCGTTGTAGAACTCGCGCCGATCCGCAATCGCATTTTCTAGTGCAGTGATGCGATGCTGCAACTGCATAAAACTTTCATTCGCCCTGAGTTCTGGATAGGCTTCAGCAATGGCAAAAATCCCGCCGATACCCGCGCGCAAAGATCCTTCCGCCAAGCCTAACGCGGCAACATCTTTGTTTTCGCGCGCCGTTTGCACTTGAGATCGTGCCTGTATCACTTTTTGCAGGGTTTTTTGCTCAAACTGCTTGTACTGTTTGCACACTTCTACCAGCTTGGGCAGTTCATCGTGACGCTGTTTTAGCAACACGTCGATATTCGCCCACGCCTTTGCCACCGCGTGTTTGACATTGACCAGCTGATTGTAAAGACTGACCCCGTAGAAAAAAGCAACCGCAAAAATACCGCTAAAAACGAGTAGTACGATCATTTTATGCTCCTTAGGACGTGAAAAAATCTGGCTAAACTAAGTACCAGTACATAAATTTTAGGGTATTTTAAGCTGCTAGTCGTTAGTCGTTAGTTTAATGGTGGAAAGCTGTCCGATACTATATTCTTTACAATATATTCAAATAGATAATAAAAAATTTTCACTCCGCAAACTAAAAACTAACGACTAGAGACTAACAACTCAATACCCAATTACTTGTACGCAACACCTTATGCCATGCGACGACAAGCAATCAGGTAATTTACATCGGTATCTTGACCAAAAGTATAGCTTTTATTCAATAGGTTATAACTCATGCCGACTAAGTCATCCACGCTCAAATCCGCATTGCGGCAAAACTGCGCTAATTCAGACGGTTTGATAAATTTCGCGTAATCATGCGTGCCGCGTGGCAACAAATTGAGTACATATTCTGCGCCCAAAATAGCGAATAAATACGACTTAGGATTGCGATTCAAGGTCGAAAAAAACACCCAACCATTGGGTTTAACCAGCTTGGCACACGCCGCCACCACGCTTTGCGGATCAGGCACGTGCTCTAACATTTCCAAACAGGTGACGACATCGTAGTATTCAGGCTGTTCCGCCGCCAAGGCTTCTACGGAAATTTTGCGATAACTGACTTGCTGTCCACTTTCCAACAAATGCAGTTGTGCGACTTTTAACGGCTTTTCTGCTAAATCAATGCCTGTCACGTGTGCGCCTGCCGCCGCCATGCTTTCTGCCAAAATCCCACCGCCGCAGCCCACATCTAATACCGTTTTCCCCGCTAAGCCCGCTTGGCGAACGATGTAATTGAGCCGTAGCGGATTGATGTCATGCAAGGGCTTGAATTCACTGTTTTTATCCCACCATTTGTGCGCCAGTTGGGAAAATTTTTCAAGTTCAATCGGGTCAGCGTTGTGCATGGTCATCGGTGTTTAAAGGTTCTAAGAAAGTTGCCGCATTTTGCGCGCGGTGTCATTTTAGCGCAAGGTCAGTCGTTCGAGAATTGCTGATACGCACTTAAACATGTATATTTTCGGCGGCATTGTTATGATGCGGCTGGTATTGGTACGGCAAAAATCTAGCTAAGTTTCATGGGATCGTGGCAAACTGCTCGCTGTCTGTGATAAACACCTTGCCAATGCAGGCGTGTGTGAACATTAAAGCGAATAGTCGTTGACCGTTGTCGGGTTAGGAAAGCAAAGTTTGCGATTGTGTATAGACTTGAAATTGCCTGCGGATGTTGTCCGTGTTTCAATAATTGATTGTTTAATAAGGATATAAATAATGCGTTACATTATCTTAGGACTACTGTTTATTTGTCAGAGCGTTTTTGCTTTGGATACTTCCGAATCTGCACCCACGCGTTATGGGCAGCTGGAAGTTAAGGTGACCGATAAAGGTCAACGGGAACTACGACTGGATGCACGGGTACTTTATGCGGAAGCGGGTTATTTTGGTATGTATAAAATTATTCCACTGGGTGAAGCCGATGTGATTTTGGTTAAAAAAACGCCTAGTACTGCTGCACCTGCTGAATTTTTCTACATCACGTTGCTAGATGGCACAGTGCCGATGACTTCGGAGTCTTTTGTTGCGGGGGATAAACCTGTACGCCCCGTGGTTGAGGCAGATAAAATTGTGGTGAATTTAGGCTTGCGTCAAGGTTTTCTTGAAGTCGCGACTTACCAATTGGGCAAAGTTGTCGTCACCAAAACGGTGATTGAGGGCAAAAAAGCCAAAGAAGAGTATTGCGATTATTTGTACCAACAAATTTATCGTCCCTATGCACAAGGTAAGCTGTGTGCAGCGGCGCCTGAAGTGACGGTGTTGGCCGAGGGTGAAGCCCCCGCTGAGGTCTATCGTCGTATGATGGACAATGATCCGCGTTTGGATGAGGGGCAATTTCAACAGTTGGCAAAGTCTTCTTGCTTACTGGGTAAAGTGGTTCAATATACCGCTTTCCAAAAAATGGTTTGTGGTTGGTAAGTTGCACTCAGTGTTTTTAACTACCCAGGAGTTGTGATGAATAAACGATTACAGGTTGTACTCATGATCCCGTTATTAGGGACGTGTGGGGCATGGGCGGCAGATTCAGGTACCGTTATTGGAGATTCTGTACAAGCAGGACAGCGCGCGGCTCAGAGCGGTGGTCGTCCTGTAGAGGTGCTGAAAAAAGCCAATAGCGTGCGAGGATCCGTTCAATCCGTGAGCAATGCGGCGGGCAGTACGGGACGGGTTATTTCGGGTACTTCAGCGATTCCTTTGTCGGTCGGGGCGGTGGTGCTAAGTGTGGGTGCGACGATGAGTGCGGGTGCCGCGCAGGGTTCAACGCAAGCCGTGGCTGCCCCCATCGGCACGCCCTTGACCATTACCAGCGAAGTTATTACGGTGATGCCGCCTAATCAAGCTTTGCAAAAAAAGCCTGATACGCAATTAGAAGGCAAGCCAGATAAATAGGGGAAGGGAGAAGGGCATAGGTATCTACACAATTTATGGCGCATTTCTGAAAATGCACCTGTTTTGATTTATTAACTCTAACATAATGATTTGTAATTAAAATTATAGCGAACCTACTCCTTCCCCCTAGCAGGGGGAAGGCTGGGATGGGGGTTGAAAGTTTGCATTCGTGCGACGATTTCAACCCCCACCCTAACCCTCCCCCTGCTAGGGGGAGGGAATGTGGCAAGTGGGAAGAGTTGTGTAGATACTCATGGGTGAAGGGGGAAGGGTGCAACGAAGTGACGTTTCTACGTTTCACTTTTCACTTTTCACTTTTCACGGTGAGACTTCACCCTAAAGTTTGAGTTATTTTGATAAGGAGAGCTGCATCATGCGATATTTTCTAAAAGGTATGCTGGCGATGGTGTGGGCGATGCTCATGGTGTTGCCAGTGCAAGCCAATAGCAGTCAAGCAGGCGGGGAGACGCATTTTAGCGGGGAACAAATTGCCGCCTTCGCTAAAAAAGTAGAACGCACCTTGGCAAGCAAAGGGGCGTATGTGGCGATCTTAGCGCGCATGGGGCGACCCGCTACTGAGTTGCCTGAAGGGATGCACTACACCCATGTGGCTTTCGCCGTGTATTCGCAAATTACCACCGCAGATGGGCGCAATGTGCCTGGTTATGCGATTTACAATCTTTATCAAAATGACGATGCGCCCGATACCAGCTCTTTGGTAAGAGACTTTCCTGTCGATTTCTTTAATGGCGTGGCAGTGTTGGAAGCAGGGGTGTTGATTCCTTCCATCGAATTGCAAAAGCGTTTGCTCGACGTGATTCGCTCTCCGACCTATCAGGCTTTGCACGAGCCTAGTTATTCGCTGATAGCGAACCCGTACAACTTAGGTAAGCAAAATTGCACCGAGCATACGCTGGACGTAATTAACGCGGCGATTTATGAAACCAGTGACATTCGCGTGATTAAAGCCAATGAAACCGCTTTTTTCAAAGCGCAGCGCGTCAATGTCAGTCCGCTTAAACTGTTTTTCGGTTCAGTATTTAGCGCGCAGATTTCCACCGCCGATCAAACAGGCGCGCCTGTGACCGCGACATTTGAAACCATTACCCAGTATTTGCAGCAATACGACCAAGGCTCAGAAGTGATGACGCTGTTGCCTGACGCGCCCGTCGAGCAAGTCGAAATCCCCGCTGTGCAGCCGTAACCTGTTCCCTCTCCCGCTTGCGGGAGAGGGAATGTTGAGCTTGTGGCTGATGCTTTTCTCCCTTCTCCCGCAGGCGGGAGAAGGGCTGGGGATGAGGGAGCTTGAGTTATCGTAAATTATTTAGTACGCAACACCCCTCACCCTAACCCTCGCCCGCTTGCGGGAGAGGGAATGTTGAGCTTGTGGTTAATGCTTTTCTCCCTTCTCCCGCTAGCGGGAGAAGGGTTGGGGATGAGGGAGCTTGAGTTGTCGTAAATTATTTAGTACGCAACACCCCTCACCCTAACCCTCTCCCGCTTGCGAGAGAGGGAATTGAAGTAGCATTTTCATGTTTTCACCGTTTTACCAAGTGATCGTTCTCGTTGTTCGGATATATTTTTGATAGGAGAAGATGATGTCAACAGGTTTAGTGATTGCATTGTTATGTGCCCTGACAGGTATTTTGTATGGGGTGTTTGCGATACGTTGGATACTGGCGCAGCCGACGGGGAACGAGAAAATGCGGGAGATTGCCGCTGCGATTCAAGAGGGCGCGTCGGCGTATCTCAATCGTCAATACGCGGCGATTGCCATGGTGGGGGCGGTGTTGTTGGTGGCGATCTTTTTTGCTTTGGATGGCAAAACCGCACTGGGCTTCTTGCTGGGTGCGCTGCTATCTGGCATGGCGGGCTTTATCGGTATGAACGTGTCTGTCCGCGCCAATATCCGCACCGCAGAAGCCGCACGTATCAGCTTAAATACCGCGCTTAATGTGTCGTTTAAAGGTGGTGCGGTCACAGGCATGTTTGTGGTGGGCTTAGGTTTATTGGGGGTGGCGGGTTATTACGCGGTGCTGGTCAGCATGGGTTCATCGCAAGCCGAGGCGACGCGCGCTTTAATTGGGCTGGCGTTTGGCGGTTCGTTGATTTCTATCTTTGCGCGCTTGGGCGGCGGTATTTTCACCAAAGGTGCGGATGTCGGCGCGGATTTGGTGGGCAAAGTGGAGGCGGGTATTCCTGAGGATGATCCGCGTAATCCAGCGGTGATCGCTGACAACGTGGGCGATAACGTGGGCGATTGTGCAGGTATGGCAGCGGATTTGTTTGAAACCTATGCCGTCACACTGATTGCCACCATGTTGTTGGGTGGGCTGCTGTTATCGCATGTTGGTGAAAATGCGGTGATGTATCCGCTGGTATTGGGCGGTTTTTCCATTATCGCGTCCATTATTGGCACTTGGTTCGTCAAAGCGCGCCCCAATGGCAAAATCATGAACGCCTTGTATCGTGGGCTGGCGGTGGCGGGCGGCTTGGCGTTGGTCGCGTTTTACCCGATTACCCATTGGATGTTTGGTGACGGCGTGTTGATGAACGACGGTACATTCATCAGCAGTTTGGCGTTGTATGGCACGACCGTCATTGGTTTGGTGCTGACTGCCGCCTTGGTGTGGATTACCGAGTACTACACCGCAACTGAGTTTGCGCCCGTGCGCCATATCGCCGAAGCATCGACCACGGGACACGGCACCAACATTATTGCAGGCTTGGGCGTGTCGATGAAATCCACCGCCGCCCCTGTATTGGCAGTGTGTGCCGCCATTTGGGGCGCGCAGGAACTGGCGGGCTTGTATGGTATCGCCATTGCCGCCACGTCCATGTTGTCGATGGCGGGGATTATCGTGGCATTAGATGCGTATGGGCCGATTACCGACAACGCGGGCGGCATTGCCGAAATGGCACACTTGCCCGAAGACGTGCGGGTGATTACCGACGCGCTGGATGCGGTGGGTAATACCACCAAAGCCGTTACCAAAGGTTATGCCATCGGTTCGGCTGGGTTGGCCGCCTTGGTGTTGTTTGCCGACTACACCCACGCGCTTTCCGCCAGTGGCAAGGTATTGAACTTCGACTTATCCAATCATCTGGTCATCATCGGCTTGTTTATCGGCGGCATGGTGCCGTATTTGTTCGCCGCGATGGGCATGGAAGCGGTGGGGCGGGCAGCGGGTGCGGTGGTGGTGGAAGTCCGCCGCCAGTTCCGCGACATCCCTGGCATCATGGCTGGGACGGCAAAACCTGAGTATGGCACTTGCGTCAGTATGTTGACTAAAGCAGCAATCAAAGAAATGATCGTCCCATCTTTGTTGCCTGTTGCTGTGCCTGTGGTGGTTGGGTTGACTTTGGGCGCGCAAGCCTTGGGCGGGGTGTTGGTGGGGACGATCGTCACGGGTATTTTTGTGGCGATTTCTATGACCACGGGCGGTGGCGCGTGGGATAACGCCAAGAAATACATCGAAGAAGGTCACTACGGCGGCAAAGGTTCCGAAACACACAAAGCCGCTGTCACGGGCGATACCGTCGGTGATCCCTACAAAGATACTGCAGGCCCCGCGATTAACCCATTGATTAAAATTATCAATATCGTCGCCTTGCTGATTGTACCTTTGTTGTGATTTTTTCATAAAGGCTGTCAGGGCGCACACACAGGTGCGCCCCTACGATGTCTCCTCGCCCACGTGTGGGAGAGGGGTAGGGGGAGAGGGTAATTTTGCTTTATCTCCTGCGCTTCACTTCCGTCCCGCGTATCTCAATCAAAATATAGCCAATCGCTCCCGCAATCACACAGCCGACGTGCAAGGCATTCAACGAAATCATCCCCAACAGCGGATTCGCCGCACTCCACGGTGCAAAAGGGCGAATATCGTCGTGCATCACGCTATCCAGCACAATATGTGAATAACTCCCCAATGCCGCGCCAATGATGATAGGCAGGGGTTTTAAGCGTTGCCAGTTAAACGGATTGGGCAAGCGAAACCAAGTCGATAGTTTGAGCAACAGCAGCATTAAAATCACCGTCGCCAGCCATATCCCCGTCGCCCCAACATAAGTGTGAAAAAAGCGATGCAAGGGGAATTGATGATCCAGCATGTAATACAACGGCTCGATATCAATCAGCACATTCGCCGCACAAAATGCCAAAAAACTCACATGCCGAGGTGCAACCGCATGCGCGATTGCCGCAGGACCAAAGTGGAAAGGGGTAATGGGCATGATGAGACTAAGTGGGAGGTGTAAAGGGACGAGCTTAGCAGAGTCGCCTGGGTTGAGCGAGCGCGATTTTTTACTCCTCCGTGTGTTGCTTGCCGCCCACCAAGCCTGTGATCATGCGGACTGCCGTGTAGCTACACCACAGTAACAAGCGCGTTGCCCAATTGATTTTTTGCCAGTTTTGGGGGTGAATGCGGGTAGCGTGCTGCGCGGCAGCGAGTAGGCTCGCGCGCAGCCCGTTGGCAAATTCCGTATGCCGCACCGCGATATTGGCTTCTCTGGCGAGCATTAGGCTAAAAGGGTCGATATTGGATGAGCCTATGGTGACCCAATGGCTGTCAACGACTGCGACTTTGGCGTGTAAGTAGCTAGATTGGTATTCGTATATCTCAATACCCGCTTCGAGAAATTTGCCGTACAAGGCGTGGGTGGCATAGTGCTGGAAGCGATATTCAATTTTGCCTTGCAACAGCAGTACCACGCGCACGCCGCGCTGGGCGGCTTCGATCAGTGCCTGTCTGAAATTGCGCCCTGGTAAAAAATACGCGTTGGCGAGGATGATTTCGTGTTTGGCGTGGGTGATCGCGTGTAGGTATGCCTCTTTAATGTCACGTCGGTGGTGAAAGTTATCGCGTAGCAGCAGCGTCAACAACGGCGGGGTATCGAGTGGGGTGCGCGCTTGCTTGAAACCGTGGCGGTAAGCGTTTATTTTGAGCCAATGACTGCGTTGCCTGAACTTCGCCCACGACACGCGATGCCATAAGTGCCGCATTTCGAGATAAATTTCGGTTGCCAATGCGCCTACGATGCGCACGGCGTAATCCAGACGGGGCGCGCGGTGTAGCTTGGTTCGGTCGTTGATAATATTAATGCCGCCGATAAATGCCGTCGTTTGGTCGATAGCGACCAATTTGCGATGCAGACGGCGTAAGCGATGGCGATGAAACGGAAAGCGAAACACTTCCCGCCTAAACCATTGTAGATGCACGCCCGCAGTGGCAAATTCACTTTGCCAAGCATCTGGAAAATCCGCCGCACCAAAACCATCCACTAAAACATGTACGCTGACTCCGCGTTGCGCCGCACGCAGCAAACTGTCCACCACCCGCTGCCCTGTTTCATCCCCCGCAAAAATATAACTTTCCAAAAAAATGCTGACTTGTGCTTGATCCAGCGCGGCACACAACAGGGGAAAATACTCGACCCCACAATGCAACAAAGTGAGTTGATTACCCGCAATGCTGTGGGTGACGAGGGAGGCTGCTATTGGCAACACGGGTGCGGGCGAACTCATAGACGTTTGAGCTGGGCGGATAGCGCCGCGTGGTCAGAAATATGTCGCCACGCCGCCCCGCTGTGGACTTCGCGTTGCAGAATATCAAAACCGCGTACATAAATGCGATCCAGCCGCAACACGGGAAACCCTGCTGGAAAGCTGCGTGCGGGTTGACCTTGATGTTGTTGAAATACATCGTATACGTCTATCGCTTCCGCCAGCACTTGCCCTAAATGATTGCGCCAATCATTAAAATCCCCCGCAATAATCAAGGGTGCATGCGCGGGAATATGTTGCTGCACATAGTCAATGAGCAACTCAGCTTGCTGTCGCCGCCCCAGTGCGAACAAGCCAAAATGCGTGCATAAACAATGGATGGTTTCGCCATCGGCTAGGACAATCTGACTATGCAACAAGCCGCGCTCTTCAAAGCGATGCGCCGATACATCCAGATTATGCGATTGTAAAATCGGCCAGCGACTTAAAATTGCATTGCCATGATGCCCTGCCTGATATACAGCGTTTTTGCCATAAGCATGGTGATCCCACACCGTATCGGCAATAAATTCATACTGCGAGGTGAGCGGATAACGGGGGTGATGCTGCGCGTGGTGCGCATGTTCCCCTTGGACTTCTTGTAGAAACACAATATCCGCATCCAGTTCGCGTAGCCGTTCGCGTAATTCATGTAACACCATACGGCGATTGAATTGTGAAAACCCTTTGTGGATATTGTAAGTGGCGATATTGAGCATAGCCGCGATTTTACAGGGCAGCGGCTGTGCGTGGGAATTATTACCAAGGTAAAAGTGGATGAGCAGTTTGCCAGACTGGCAGAAAACCCCCACGGGAGAGCTTCGTTATTTTAGCCAAAGGGGTATCACGACGGTGCCGCCTGGTTGAGCGGATTGAAACTGCACCGATTGCGCTTGTTGGCTAGGCTTGCGTTGCCAGTTGCCTTGACCCAAGGGGACAGTTTGGCACTGCGTGGCAGGTTGGATTTGTTCGGGGGTGAGTTTTTGCCAATGGGGCGTGGCAGTTAGGCTGTCGTTTAGCGTGGTGGACCAAAAGCCCGTGACTTCGTCATCCATGCTGCTAAATTGCAATTGAATTTGCCCTTCGACTTCACACACTTGTTTTAGCCATTCAAAGCAGCAGTCGATGTTGCGCGATTCTGGCAAAACAATTTCTTGCCAATGCAGACCATCGCGGCTGTGGCGCAATGCTGGATAAACGCCTTCCACTTCGCCATGACTCACCAGCCAATAGCCGCCTTGTGTACTGTCGGTTAGCAATAGGGCAGGGTAGCCATCTATGGCATCATGCCATGACCAATGCCCCTGACGATCCACCATTGTCGGCATAAAGCTTCCGATGTGGCACATATAGCTTGGCAACCCCATCAGAATCAACAATTCGCCCGTCGGCAAGCTGTAAAACAGTTCGCTGGAGAGCGGCTGTTTTTCATCATCACATTCGCCTTTGCGCAGCTGCTCGGTGGCGAGCTTGAGTTGTTGCTGTAGTGCGATCGGCAGGGTGTAAATGGTTGATTCCGCATAACTTACGCGGTTAAAAATAAAGCTCGTTAGTAGCGAGAGCAGCACAATACCTAAATTTTTCAGCATGTTATTGCTCCTCGCTAGGACTCATGCTCCGCTAATACCTGCAAAAATTCTTCGCCATAGCGTGCCAATTTTGCTTGTCCGATGCCACTGAGTTTGCCCATTTCGTCCAAAGTTTGCGGGAGATGATTGAGGATTTCCAGCAAAGTACTGTCGTGGAAAATCACATAAGGCGGCACGCCTTGTTCGCGGGCAAGTTCCAGTCGTTTGGCTTTGAGGGCTAACCACAGTGGGTCTTCATTAGCACTGGCGTAAGCGGCGCGTAATTCATCGGCGCGCTCGCCCGTGCGGCGTTCACGGGGCTTTTTGACCACTTCGGCATCACGGCGCAGCCAAATATCACGTTCGCCGCGCAACACGGGGCGGGCGGCTTCGGTCAGTTGTAAACTGCCGTAGCCTTCCACATCCACGGTCAGCAAACCCGCCGCGACTAATTGGCGATACACGCTGCTCCATTGTTTGTCGGTCAGCTCTTTGCCGATGCCAAAAGTGGATAAATTTTGATGTTGAAATTGCTCGATGCGCGTCGTGGTTTTGCCCAATAGTACGTCGATTAAATGCCCCGTGCCGAAGCGTTGCCCGCTGCGATACACGCACGACAACGCCATTTGCGCTTCGCGGGTGGCTTGCCACGTTGCGACGGGCGATAAACAGTTGTCGCATTCGCCGCAGTTGCCCGCGTGGCCTGTTTCGCCGAAATAGCGTAACAAGGTTTGGTGGCGGCATTCGGTGGATTCGCAAAACCCCAGCAACGCGTCTAATTTGAGCAACTCCACGCGTTTGCGCTCTTCGGGCGCATCACCCGATTGCACCATTTGCCGCATCGACACCACATCGCCCAAGCCGTAAGCCATCCACGCATTGGCGTGCAAGCCATCGCGCCCCGCCCGCCCTGTTTCTTGGTAATAACCTTCCATGCTTTTCGGTAAATCCAAATGCGCGACAAAACGCACATTGGGTTTGTCTATGCCCATGCCAAACGCCACGGTGGCGACCATTACCACACCTTCTTCACGCAAAAATCGCCGTTGGTTTTGATGGCGAATACTGGCATCCAGCCCCGCGTGATACGGCAGCGCATCCCAACCTTGTTCCTGCAACCACGCGGCGGTTTCTTCTACTTTTTTGCGTGATAGACAATACACGATGCCTGCGTCGTTCGGATGTTCGGCATTCAAAAAAGCCAATAATTGCTGGCGGGCATTGTTTTTGTGGGTGATGCGATAACGGATATTAGGGCGGTCAAAGCTGGACACAAATTGCCGCGCCTGTTCCAACGCCAAGCGTTCCACAATCTCGCGTCGCGTGGGCGCGTCCGCCGTGGCGGTCAAGGCGATGCGCGGCACATTGGGGAAACGCTCGTGCAACACGGTCAGCGCACGGTATTCGGGGCGGAAATCATGCCCCCATTGCGACACGCAATGCGCCTCGTCAATGGCAAACAACGCTATTTGATCTTGAATTTGTTCTAATGCGGTCAAAAATCCAGCCGACAACAAGCGTTCGGGCGCGACATACAACAAATCCAACTCGCCGCGCATCAATTGCCCAAACACCGTGCGCGCCGTGTTGGCATCCAAACTGGAATTTAAAAACGCTGCTTTGACTCCCAATTGTGTCAACGCATCAACTTGATCTTGCATCAGCGCGATCAAGGGCGAGACCACAATCCCCACCCCCTCGCGCAACAAGGCAGGTATTTGATAGCACAAGGACTTTCCGCCGCCCGTGGGCATCAATACCAACGCGTCCCCGCCCGCGATGACGTGTTCCACCACCGCCTGTTGCTCGCCCCGAAACGCGGCATAGCCGAAAACGTCTTGCAAAATTTGATGAGGGGTGGACATGATCATGAGGTGGAATGGGGGAATGCGGCATTTTACAGCTCAGTCGTAGGCTTGCAAGTTTGCTTGCCGCAATTTCTATTGCGGGGCGTATGGGTGCGACAGATTTATAATATCGCCCGACAGGGTGAAAAATGCGACAAAATTTTGTGTTTCTTGCACCGATTTTGCCGCCCGCTGCGAGTGTGTGATATAAGACCGCAAAACGGGGCGCGTGATGGACGTTTGCCCTTTGGATTTAACGAATTGGAATAAAGATGAAAACAGATGTGATTATTATTGGTTCAGGCGCGGCGGGCTTGATGTGTGCGATGCAAGCGGGGCTGCGCGGTCGGTCGGTGGTGTTATTGGATCACTCGAAAAAATTGGCGGAGAAAATCCGTATTTCGGGCGGCGGCAATTGCAATTTCACCAATCTGGATACTAAACCCGACAACTATTTATCCAGTAACCCGCATTTTTGCCGTTCGGCGTTAGCGCGCTACACCCCGCAACACTTCATCGCGTTGTTGTATAAACACAACATTGCCTTCCATGAAAAAACCTTGGGGCAGTTGTTTTGCGATGAAGGCTCAGAAGCCATTATCACCATGCTGCGCGACGAATGCACCGAGGTGGGCGTGAAGCGGTTTATGAATTGTGAGCCGCAGGTGATTAAACATGATCCCAGCAGCAAAAACGCCCGTTTTCAAGTCAGTAGTTCACGCGGCGATTTTGAATCTGCGTCTCTGGTGATCGCCACAGGCGGGCTGTCTATTCCCAAAACAGGTGCTACGCCATATGGTTACCACGTCGCCGAACAATTTGGCGTGCCAATTACCAAACTCAAAGCAGGCTTAGTGCCGCTGACCTGTGCCCCTGATGATTGGAAACCTTACGCCGATTTAACAGGCGTGTCGTTTGATGCCATCGTCACGACAGGTAATCAATCTTTCCGTGAAAACGTGCTCGTCACCCATCGCGGTTTTAGCGGCCCCGCGATTTTGCAGGCTTCTTCTTATTGGCAACAGGGTGATGCGCTGCACATCAATCTGCTGCCCGACTTAGATATGCTCAGCGTATTGACCGAACAGCGCGCCAGCAAAAAACTGCTGAGCAATTTCTTGGTGCAATGGCTGCCGAAAAACTTCACCGATGTCTGGTGCGAACAACAAGTGGATAACAAACCGCTGAATCAATACAACGACAAACAACGCGCCGCCATCGCTGCCAAATTGCACGACTGGCAAGTCGTCCCCAGCGGCACCATGGGCTACACCAAAGCCGAAGTGACGTGCGGCGGGATTGACACCCACGCGCTGTCGTCCAAAACCATGGAATGCAACGAAGTCGAAGGGCTATTCTTTATCGGCGAAGTGGTCGATGTGACAGGCCAATTAGGCGGCTACAACTTCCAATGGGCGTGGGCATCGGGGTATGCGGCGGGGATGGCGGTGTAGTTAAGGTAGGGTAGATAAGCGCAGCGCATCCACCTGAATTTACAAAGAAAATGGTGGATGCGCGCAGCTTATCCACCCTACGTCACTGGGCAACCAAGCTGCCCAGAATACAAAGTCACGGCGGTGCAAGTCATACCCACTAGTAAATTGTCAGGCTGGAAAACCGAACACGCGCAGTTGAATGTGCAGCAACGGAAGCCGCGCAGCATGAGGCGGAATAACACTCAAGGCATCATTGTGATTGTTTGTGTAAAATGAACACCCTGCTTGAAAGCATTTTCCACACAAAATTTCGTTTGAAAAATGCCTGACTCGCAGCTTCCCTTTAATTTTAAGCTAAGGTTTAAACATGAAAAAAATCACTGCAATTTTACTGTTTTCGATGATGGCTGCACCTGCTTTTGCGGCAAATAATGAAGGTTTTTATGTGGGTGGCACATTGGGTAACGGCAGGTTGGGCTTTACCAGTACTGTGGCATTGAGCAAAGCGTCTGATTTCGTCTATGGTGGTCTGTTTGGCTATCGTTATAACCAAAATCTGGCGGTTGAAGCTCAGTTTACTGGGGTGGGCAAATCTACTACTGTTACGGGCGCGACGCTAAAAGGCGATGCGTTTAGCTTGGTGGCTGTTGGTATTTTGCCCGTCAGTTCGAGCGTTGAATTGTTTGGTAAATTAGGTGCTTCCAGCACAAAAATAACGGCTGCGGGCTTTACTAGCCAAGGCGAAACTCGCACAGGCGTGACATTGGGTATTGGCGGGCAATATAGTGTATCACCCAGCATCGCAATTCGTGCGGGTTGGGATGGCTATCCTGAGGCGGTCTCCAATGCTGGTGTAAAAGTTCTTGGGTATGCGAGTGTTTTTTCAGTCGGGGCGATATTTAAGTTCTAATAAATATCCGCTGTTCTGTGAAACCCCCGAAAACTGAAAAGATTTAGGGGGTAAGCATCATCCCTCGACTTTTAAGAAGCTGTTCACGATCTCGCAGTAAGATTGTGAGCAGGTTCTAAGTCGTCATCGTTTTCCCCCAATAAATATGAACTCATCTCAAAAAAACGCCATTATCGGCGGCGGCTACGCGGACATGGTGGCGGTTAGCTTGGCGCAGCGCGGAGTTGCCGTCACAGTGCATGGAATGCACCTACTAACAGGAGAATTACATCATGCGTAAGAATTTACAAATGGTGGATGCGCGCAGCTTATCCACCCTACGAAACTTCATCGTGCAGCGAACAGATAATTGATAATGAGCGAGTAATTAAGATGATTCTAAAGGAAAAAAAGTTTAAATCTCAAAGTGACCCGAAGCTTGAATCGGGTGATAAAGCTGAAAAGCAGATGGCTTTCTACCTGCAAAGGGCGTTCGGTAAAACAAAAGATATTTTTGTGCTGAATGACTTGCGTATTGTTCATGAGGGTGATACGGCTCAAATTGACCACTTGCTGGTGACACGATATGGCTTGTTTATTGTGGAGTCAAAAAGTGTGTACGGGACTGTCGCGTTCAACGAGTACGGTGAATGGATGCGTATTTTTGGTAACGGCGAAAAAATAGGAATGCCGTCCCCTATCAAACAAGCTGAAGAGCAAGGGAAAATCATCAAAGCTTATTTGAGAGAAAATACCGAAAAACTATTGGGTAAAGCACTCTTTGGAAAGGTGCAAAAAGGGTTTCGCTTTTGCCCTATCAGCGTTCGCGTGGCAATTTCAGATGATGGGGTGATTGAAAGGGGTTTAGAGGAGTCACGAGTACAAAAAGCACAGGTCATTGCTGAGTCTATTTCCAAAGAGCTAAAAAAACTAAAATCAGCGGCTAGTCTATTTTCACTTTCAACTGATATACCTTGGGAGATGGAGTTAGAAGAGTTCAGCAAAGTTGCCAATGCCTTATTTATTGCTCATCGACCTTTGGCGCAAGGAAACCAGCCTGAAAACACCGAGGTAGATGCGAGCAAGTCCATTCCTGTGGCAATCGTTCCAAATGATGCTTCCCCTTCTGTAGTGTTGCCTTCGCTCAAAGTGGGTGATTCCTGTCCCCGCTGCAAAAAAGGGCAGCTTGTCCACAAAGATGGTGTTCCTGGAAAATCAGATTTCTTGGCATGTACAAATTAGGGATCCAGAAATTACAAAAGTACCACTTTAGGATGGATCGTTATATCCCACCAACTTAAAGCATTGGAGCGTTGCAGTCGCCGTTCAAGCTCTATTTTTTCGTTGCCACAAACTTTTACGC
>JBASWK010000022.1:0-8504 GCA_049276435.1 Gallionella sp.
AGCCCTTAATTCTGCCCGCTCTGCCGCGAGCAACGTCACTTTATATAGCTTCACCGAGAATCCTTCGCCTTCTTGAAAAAAAGGACAAAAGTATAGCTTAATCTATGCGGCAGGTCGCGCATGACGCAACACTAGCCTAATTCCAATTGTTACCCCATCACCCCCGCTTTTTCCGCCTGTTCATCTGCAAAGTAGCTTGACCGCACCATCGGGGCGCAGATATGATTTTGCATTTACCGAAGCATTCGCCGTAACACTTACCCATTCAAAAACGCCGCAGGTTTCAAAATAGCAATCCCACGATAGGGATTCTAAACACAAAGGTCTTCATCACTGGAGACCATAATTTCCGCTTTTGCGGATAAAGCCAATGCTAAAAACGGGTTATCTTTGGGGTCGCGGCAATCAAAAACGGTTTCGGTGACGGGATACTGTGTCGCACTTTTGCGATACAGCTCCAAAAAAGCCAGCCTATCCTCAAGCGAAATATAGCGATCAAATTTATCTCGGCGCAGCACCGTTTCCAGCTCGGCAAGTGTTTCCTCTGACACACAGACCGCAAATTCGCGCAGTGCTTTTGAATAGGCTTGACAGGGAACAGACCCAAAACGAAAAGACGCACTGACCAGTGTACCCGTGTCGATGACAATTCTTTTATCGAAGTTCATGGACAAGTTGGTTAATGTCGTCATCGCTAAGCTGATTGGCAAGTGGATTGACCTTGACTTTATCCCTATACGCGGCATAAGTCGCAACCGCTTCGTCTCGCCTTGTCTGGCTGGAAAAAAGTTTGCGCAATTCATCAGGAGAAATAATAAATGCCAGCGGTCGCCCCCGTCGGGTAATGGTGACAGGCTCGCGTTGGGCAGTATCAAGCATCTCACCAAATCGGTTTTGTGCTTCGGTAGAAGTGATGGTTATCATGGCGGGTTACATTCAAGTGTTGTTGGGTGTTTTGGCTATTATAGCTAATTTGTACAAGATGCAAGCAATTTTAGAGCAGGTTGTGAGTAAGCAGCTCGCACCCACAAGCTGCGGTCTAAAAACTACCCCATCACCCCCGCCTTTTCCGCCTGTTCATCCGCAAAATAACTCGATCTCACCATCGGCGCGCAGGCGGCGTGGTCGAAGCCCATTGCTTTGGCTTCTTGTTCTAGCATGGTGAAGGTTTCTAGTGGGGCGTAGCGCAGCACGGGTAAGTGTCCGTCCGAGGGTTGCAAATACTGTCCAATGGTGAGCATATTGACCCCGTGTTCGCGTAGGTCGCGCATGACTTCCAACACTTCTTCGTCGGTTTCGCCCAAGCCTAACATCAAGCCTGATTTGGTGGGAACGTGGGGGAAGCGGGTTTTGAAGTCTTGCAATAATTTCAGCGAGTGGGTGTAATCGGCTCCTGGGCGGGCGAGTTTGTACAGGCGCGGTACGGTTTCTAAATTATGATTTAACACGTCAGGCAAGCCGTTTGCCAATGCGTCCAAGGCTTCATTCAAACGCCCGCGAAAGTCGGGGACGAGGATTTCCAAGCGGGTGTCGGGCGAACTGGTGCGAATCGCCGTCAGGCAATCGACAAAATGTTGCGCGCCGCCGTCGCGTAAATCGTCCCGATCGACGCTGGTGATGACCACATATTTCAAATTTAATAGCCCGATGGAACGCGCTAAATTGGCGGGTTCGTCGGCATCGGGCGGCAGCGGTTTGCCGTGTGCGACATCGCAAAACGGGCAGCGGCGCGTGCAAATATCGCCCAAAATCATAAAGCTGGCTGTGCCTTTGCTGAAGCATTCGCCGATGTTGGGGCAGGAGGCTTCTTCGCAAACCGTGTGCAATTGGTGTTCGCGCAACATGCGTTTGACTTCGGTGTAGCCCGCGCCGCTACTGGCTTTGACGCGTATCCATTGCGGCTTGCGCAAGCGTTCGGCAAGCGGGACGATTTTGATGGGATTGCGGGCAGTTTTGGCTGCGCCAGTTTGTTTGTTGTCGGAGTGGCTCATGGTTGACTTAAAAATAAAATGGGCTTGATGTTTATTGAGCGATACCTATTTCGTTCGCATCACCGAATACAGGACGCAACTAAGCAGTTGTTGATGAACTGACGGCAAGGTGGTAATCGGCGTTCATGCGCGGTGTCCTACCTCGCTGACCATTGCTCACGACAGATCGTGAACAGGTTTTAAAGTCATAAGACGGGTTCGCCATCAGGCAATTTGCTCTGGATAACAAAACTACGCTAAATATCCTGTGGGGTCTGCCACGCCTGCGGCGGCGAAACCCGCGCTGCGTAAGCGGCAAGAGTCGCATTTGCCACAGGCTTTGCCGTCTAAATCCGCTTGATAACAGGATACCGTTTCGGCGTAGTTCACGCCTAATGCCGTGCCTTGTTGGATGATGTCGGCTTTGGAGAGGTGTAATAAGGGCGCATGTAAGGTCAGCGGATGTCCTTCGACTGCCGCTTTGGTGGCGAGGTTTGCCATGGCTTCAAAGGCGGCAATATAGTCGGGGCGGCAGTCTGGGTAGCCAGAATAATCGACCGCATTCACCCCGATGAAAATATCCTGTGCTTGCAGCACTTCCGCCCACGCCAGTGCCATCGACAACATGATGGTGTTGCGGGCGGGGACGTAGGTGAGGGGGATGCCTGTGGTTTGTTGTTGTGGCACGGCGATGGCGTTGTCGGTGAGTGCCGAGCCGCCAAAGCCTGTTAAATCAATGTGGATGACGCGGTGTTCATGCGCGCCCAAACTGTGTGCCACGCGTTGCGCGGCGGCGAGTTCGGCGTGATGGCGTTGCCCATAATCCACGCTCAAGGCGTAGCAAGTGAATCCTTGACGATGCGCCATCGCCAAAACCGTGGCGGAATCGAGTCCGCCAGATAACAATACCACCGCGTTTTTCATACTTATTTCCCTACCGCGTTGTCCCACAAAATTTTATGTAATTGCACTTGCAGCCGCACCGCTAAATGGTCGCGCAGTATCCATTCTGCCAATTGGGTGGCATCTAGCCCGCCGTGTGTGGGTGACATCAGCACAGGGCATTTTTCGGTGAGCTGGTATTCCGCCATAATCTGCTTTGCCCATGCGTAATCGCCCTCATCACACAACACGAATTTGATTTCATCGTGCGGGGTCAACAAGGCTAAATTTTCCCAACGATTTTTGGCGACTTCACCCGACCCTGGCGTTTTAATGTCCACCACCCGCATCACGCGAGCATCCACTGCCGCAATATCCAGTGCGCCGCCTGTTTCCAATGACACTTGATATCCCGCGTCGCATAATGCTTTTAGCAGCAACAAGCAGTTCTTTTGCGCTAGCGGTTCGCCACCTGTGACCGTGACATATTGCGGATGATATTGAGCGACTTGGGAAAGAATATCGGAGAGACTTTGTGTCTGCCCACCTGTGAAAGCGTAGGTGGTGTCACAGTAGGTGCAGCGCAGCGGGCAGCCCGTTAAACGAATAAAGACCGTGGGCAACCCTACTCGGCTGGTTTCGCCTTGTAGGGAGTAAAAAATTTCGGTGATGCGCAACTGCGCGGCACGATGCGACATAAGCAATTAGTGCAGTGTGGCAAGCTGTTTTTTCGCTTTCGCAGCAGCATCGCTTTTCGGGTATTGCTTAATGAGTTGCTTTAAGGTGATCTTTGCTTCTCGTGTTTGTTTTAATGCTTGCTGACAAGCCGCCATATTTAACAAGACTTCAGGGCTACGGGGCGTTTCTGGGTAATCCTTTAGGAAGTTTTGATAAACCAGCAAGGCACTTTTGTAATCATTGTCACCATACAGCGCATTGCCTAGACCATAGATGGCATTGGGAATTTGCACCGATTCAGGATATTGCTTGATAAAGTCACCAAAAGCTCTGGTTGCATTGGTATAACTTCTCCCCTTGAGCAGGACAAAACCTCGTTCCAAGATTCTATTTTCCACGGTAGGGTCAAAAGCGTCAGCACTGGCGGATAGCGTAGCGGTTGTTGCAGGGGTTGCCGCTGCATTCTCATTCGCAGCAGGAGGTACTACCCCACTCGATTCAATACGACGCAAACGCGTGTCTAAATCAATATAAAAATCTTTCTCACGCTTTTCGGCACTTTGTAGGCCATGCGCAAGTTCTTCATTTTGTCCGCGTAAGGTGCGGTTTTCTATGGACAGTGCCTCGATTTGCGTTTGCAAATCCAAAATGGCCTGTGTTTGTTGTTTATGGCGATCTTGTGCTAACGCGTCCGAACGATCAAGGTTCGTTTGAACAAGTTGGGCTTGAGCGCGTGCTTCGTCATCCGAAAACAGCCCCGCTTGAGCGGGGCTGATGCAGCACAAAGCCAATAGAATAAAGGCGTGCTTTAGCATGGTATTACTTATAGCTCATGTCAGAACGACGATTTTGTGACCAAGCTTCTTCGCCATGACCCATGACTTTTGGTTTTTCTTCGCCCAAACTGGCGGCTTCGACTTGATCCGCTTTTGCACCGCCCAATTCCAGCATTTTCTTCACGCCATCGGCACGACGTTGCCCCAAGGCTAAGTTGTATTCATTGCTACCGCGTTCATCCGCATTGCCTTCAACGCGCATTTTAACGTTAGCATGCTCGGTCAAGTATTTAGCATGTGCTTGCACCGCTGGTTTATCCGTTTCTTGTATCACTGATACATCGAAGGGGTAGTAAACGCTGGTGGCTTGGCTTGGTAAACGATTACGTGCAGCTGCTTCATCTGCTGCTTTTTTGGCAGCGGCTTCATCGGCTGCTTTTTGAGCGGCTGCTTCGTCGGCTGCTTTTTGAGCGGCCGCTTTACGAGCGGCTTCTTCTTCAGCCATTTTTTTAGCCGCAGCATCCGCAGCACTGGTGTCAACAGGTGGTACTGGTTTTGGGGCAGGAGCAGCACAAGCTGCTAACAAGGACAACAACAGACCACTGATTACGATTTTCTTCATGCTATTTCTCCTTATGTTCGGTTTAGATTCTAACGTCGGGTTTCCCATACAGGCTCACGTGCATCGCCGCTTTGTGTAAACATTTGCTGCTTGACACGACCATCACTTGAAACGGTCGCCAATATACCACGACCACGACCTTCGCTGGCAAAAAGGATGAGCTTGCCATTGGGAGCATAACTGGGTTTTTTCTCCCAACCACCCTCGGTGAGTATGGTCATTTGTCCTGTTTGGAAATCTTGCGTGGCAATGTAAAACTTGCCATTGGCGCGATGGGTAAAGACGAAACCTTTGCCATCAGGCTGATGCCGTGGCGAATAATTAGCCCCTTCTCCAAACGTCAGCCGCTTCGCCATCCCGCCTTGTGTGGGCATTTGATAAATTTGCGCGCTGCCCCCTCGATCCGAGGTAAAAATCAAAGACTGCCCGTCAGGGGAGAAGTGCGGCTCAGTATCAATAGCACCACTGAAACTAATACGTTGCACCCCCGCACCGTCAGGGCGCATTAAATAAATTTGCGAACCTTGATCCCGCGTTAAGACCACCGCCAATTGGCGACCATCAGGTGACCATGCAGGTGCGCTGTTGCTCCCAGGAAAATTGGCGACTAATACGCGTTGTTGCGTCAGAAGCGATTGTACGTACACGGCTGCGTGACCATTTTCAAAGCTCACATAGGCTAAGTGACTGCCATCTGGCGACCAAGCGGGCGACATAATCGGGCTGTTCCGCGCTAAAACCACTTGTTCGTGATAGCCATCACTGTCTGCGACCAAGAGGCGAAAACCGCTCCCTTGGCGATTCACATAAGCAAATCGGCTGGAAAATATGCCTTTGCTACCCGTTAAATTTTCATAAATCAAATCGGCGATATGGTGGCCAATTGCCCGCACTTGTCCTGCTGTGGCAGAGGAGACCTCGGCAATTGCCTGACGCTGCTTGACAATATCCAGCAAGAAAAACTGCGCTTCAACACGCCCCGTAGGCAAGGTCGTGACCCTCCCTAAACCCAGCGCATCCACGCCTCGTTCGCGCCAACGAGGATAGCTCACTGCTTCTGGCGTATTGGCTTTTTCATCGGTTGCATCAATTAGGCGAAATAGACCGCAACGCATCAAGTCGCCCCGCACCACATCGTTGATTTCACTCGCTAACGCGGCATCACCGCCAAAAGGGGCGATAGACACGGGAATTTGGTTTTCACCCGCGCCGATAATTTCAATATCCAACACCGCTGCTGCCATACCCGCTTGCAACAGCATGACCACGCCTAACATCATTTTTAGCAACATAACCTATCCTTATTCAACGGGTTTAAACACCAATTTTAATTCACGAAACTGACCGAATAATTCACTATCGGGCGGCAAAGGTAGGGGCTGCGCCTTGATAATCGCCCGTTCTACGGCGTTGGCATACCCCAAGTGACTTGACCTTGCCAAGCGTACACTCATCACCGAACCATCAGGTAATAACGTGACTAAAAATTCAACCCGTGCATCTTCGGGTACATCGGGCGGCATGACAATGTAACGTTTAATTTTGGCTTTGATTTTGCTGACATACTCAGTCAATAGGCGTTCTAATTCTGTGGCTTTTACGGCATCTGCCAGTCTTAGTTGTTGCCCGACGCGTCCCCCGCCCCGAGGCGTATTCCGATTTCCCCCTTCAATACCATAGCGTTCCAATAAGGATTGTGGATTTTTCCGATTGGATTCGGCGGGTTTTTGCACCGTGCGCGTAGGCTTCGTGACGGTTTTGGGGGGTACGGGGACAGGCTTGGGCGGTTTTTCCGCTGGTACGACAATCTCTGGTTTTACGACTTCGATGGGGGGAGGCGGCTCTATTAACGTGGGTGCTGGGTCAGCTGCCGTATCCGTAGGTGACAAACTGCCTGCTGGCACACCCGCTGGCATGGGCACTGCATCCCATAATTCGACACTCATGGCCTCCATCGGCGGCTTGGTTTGCCAGCTCAAGCCAAAATACAATACCGCAAAAAATGCGCCGTGCACCAGCAACGCCAGCACGCCTGCCGAAAACTGATAAGGTTCGCGGTAGGTTGCGCTGGTCATTTTGCGTCCATTTGAGTCAGCAACCCAACTTTTTTCACGTTGCCTTCTTTCAGTACCGCCATGACGTTCATGACTTCTTCGTAGCGCACGTTTTTGTCTGCGGCGATGACCACAGCTTGATCGGCTTGTAGTGCTTGGCGCATTTGAATCTCTTTCAATAAATTAGGCAGCGCGACATTCCACTCTTGATCGCTTTGCCCCGTATCACGCAAGGTCAAAGTCGAATCTTTCTTGATGGTCACCACCAACGGGGGAATCGCGGCAGCAGGCGCGGCGGATTTATTGACACTGGGTAGGTCAATTTGTCCAGGATTCATCATGGGTGCGGTCACCATAAAGATCACCAGCAAGACCAGCATCACGTCGATGTAAGGCACGACATTGATTTGACTCATTAACGATTGAGTACCGCGACGATTCGTTCTCATGGTTGACGTTGCAGCACGTTAGAAAATTCTTCGGTGAAACTTTCAAAGCGCGAGGATAAACGATTGATGTCATGGGCATAGCGGTTATACGCCACCACCGCAGGAATCGCGGCAAATAGCCCCATCGCGGTGGCGACTAAGGCTTCGGCAATGCCAGGCGCGACATGGGCGAGAGTGGCTTGCCCCACATTTGCCAAGCCGCGAAACGCGTTCATAATCCCCCACACCGTGCCGAACAGCCCAACATAAGGGCTGACCGAACCGACAGAGGCTAGAAACGACAAGTGCGATTCCAGCCTGTCCATTTCACGTTGATAGGTCGCCCGCATGGCGCGGCGAGTGCCATCCATCAACGCGCTGCTATTGATCCCAGGTTGTTTTTTCAACTTGGCAAACTCGACCGCCCCTGCCAAAAAGATGCGTTCCAACGCGCCTTGATTGCTGGGCTGCACGGCACTGATCTGTTTATACAAGTCATTCAAATTCGGACTATTCCAAAATGCCGTTTCAAACTTATCCGTCAATTTGAGTTCGCGCCGTAAGGTAAATAATTTCTGGAAAATGTAGCCCCACGACATCATGGAAACCAATAACAACAAACCCATGACCAACTGCACCAGCACGCTGGCACTGAGAATCAGATGAATAAACGATAAATCCTGCGTGACTTGCATATTTAACCTTTCTTTTTCAATGCGTTACACCATGCGCAAAGCGCGCACTTCCTCAACCGCCACGCTCACTTTGAGCGCGATGGTTTCATCATCTAAAATATCCAATAACGAGCGGGCAATGTTGAGTTTTTCAGTTAAACGACCTTGTTTGATACCTTGTTTGATACCTTGTTCGATACCTTGCTCAATACCTTGCTCAATACCTTGCTCAATGCCTTGCTCAATACCTTGTTGCAAGCCCGCTTTACGCCCCTCTTGTAACCCCGCTTCATGCCCCAGACGCTCGGCTTTGGTCAATGCGCCGCGCTGGTCTTGGATATAAATCAGCCGCCGTTCTTGGTCGTCTAGCTCTTCGGGGGTCATGCCGACTTTGTTAGCGATTTGAAAGGCGTGTTCAAT
>JBASWK010000023.1:0-18473 GCA_049276435.1 Gallionella sp.
CACCATACGCTCCTACCTAGCCACCCTGCACAAACAAGGTGCAAATATCTTCGATGCGCTAATCCAAACCTTCCGTGAATCCCCGCCCCCACCCCGCTTTGCTTGAGAGGGGGCTGAGTAGTTACGATTAAAGCACGTTTGGTGTAGAAGCACCCGATGCACAACAAGATGGGTTAAGCGCAAGCGACACCCATCTTTTTTGCGTTCTTAAATTCGGCTCTATGTGCGGAATGCCCTGCGGGAATGTAATGTAACGAGACCTGAATCACCCTCAAATCCCACACAGAATTGCATTGCCCGTTGGCGTAATACAGTATTTTCCAATTCAAGGATGAGCCTGAAGCGAATTTAGTTTAGGTGTTTTGGGGCGTGGGTTGATTTTGTTAAAAGTGTAGTTTAATGGATTATTTGCAGGTGCTTTTGAGTTTATTTTTTAAATGGTTTGGTATAAAAAAGAGGTGCCATTGCGCTGTTTTTTGTTTCCTCAGGCGAGTTGTTTTTGTTTTACAAAGCGGGCAAATAAAAGCTGCTTGGCGCGTTGCATTTCTTGTGCTGCCGCTAAGTCTGTTTTTGCCTTTGCCAGCGTCAGTAATGTGTCCAGTGCAATGCTGTTTTTGAGCGTTACCAAACCTTTTTCACTCAACTGCACCAAGCACTCCAGCGGTGTCTTTACATCCTGATTTTTATAGCGTTTGATGATTTTGCCTTTGAGGTTCACGATTTCTGTGGCAAACATACACGGGCGATGCAGGTTGAGCCAGGGATTAAACGTCTCCTGATAGAAGGCATTGATCGGCTTGGCGTACTGTTGTGGGATATGTTCATAGCCCATGTGCTTGCGCACCACACTGGCATTTTTGCTTTCCGCCAGCGCGTTATCATTGCTGTGACGCGAGCGTGATTTGGTTTGTTCGATGCGCAATTTCTCAAGGATTTTTGCGACAGGTCTATTGATGTACTCCGAGCCATTGTCGGAATGGAAGCCCTCAATTACAAACGGAAATTGTTCGATAATCAATTCCAGCACGGGCAGCAAGAACGCTTCGCTAATGCCTTGCACACACGCCTCAACCTGCCACTGGCACACCGCATCCACACAAGTAATGTGATACACGCCTTTGACACCATCAAGATCGCCTTGATGAACCGTGTCTATGCGGATAAATCCCGCCCGCCCGTTGGGGCGCGGCACTTTGCGCACACCAATGGCATTGCGTACGGGCTGGGTCTTGTTGAACACCACGCGCAAGGCGCGATAACCCGTGCTGTGGCGCAGATTGTACAAGTGCGAAACCGACAGATCCGCCAGCCGCTCATAGCGCATATCGCCATAAATCCTATACGCACGCTGCAACAGGTGCGCAATGGCGGGACCGCACACATCCTCATTGGCTTTGTCCATATCGACCAGCAGTGCGATGTCAATCGCTGTGTACTTGCGTGCAAAGGCAGTGGCAGGGACTCGGTCGCGTTTGACCAGCGGAATGGCCGCCAAGCGATTCGCCTGCCACTGTGCAACCAAGCGCGTCACTTGCGCACGACTGTAGCCGCTGGTGACTTGCAAGTACTTCAAAAGCACACCTTTCTCTCGCTTGCCCTGTCGGGGATAGTCAAACCGTTTGAGCACTCGACTGATATGCTCGTAGCGTTCCTTGTCATCACCTGACTGGCTAAATTCAATCTCGCTGCAGCCGCTCAAGAATTGTTCGATTTGCTCTATCGTGCAAAGCCGTGTTTCGTTCATGTTGATCATCATCCTAGAATGATCAACCCACTTCCGCATTTCAACCTAAATTTCTTCGCTTCAGGCTCAGCTTTCCTTAGAAATACACCCATCCTTCAGGCTCATACATCGTTGGATAAGGCTCGCTCTCGCTGATATGGGTAAATCCTGATAGAATGCGCCGTTCTTTTTGGGGTGAGGCGTGGCAGCTTGGTTTGCGCTTGGGCTTTGCCCCGTTTTGATTTTGAAGTTTGTTTTTATTTATATTTGGAGAGTAGCATGGCTGTTGAACGTACCCTGTCGATTATCAAACCTGATGCCGTTGCAAAAAATGTCATTGGTCAAATTTATTCCCGTTTTGAAGGTGCTGGCCTGAAAGTGGTCGCCGCCCGCATGACCCAATTGTCGCAAGCGGAAGCGGAAGGTTTCTACGCTGTTCACGCTGCGCGTCCTTTCTTCAAGGATTTGGTCAGCTTTATGATTTCAGGTCCTGTGATGATTCAAGCCTTGGAAGGCGAAGGCGCGATTCTGAAAAATCGTGACTTGATGGGTGCGACCAATCCTAAAGATGCGGCTGCTGGCACCATCCGTGCTGATTTTGCGGACAGCATTGACGCGAATGCCGTACACGGTTCTGACGCGGCTGAAACAGCAGCGGTTGAAATCGCGTATTTCTTCCCCGCGTTGAACGTTTATTCCCGTTAAGGGGTTGCGCCTTATTCTGACACAAAACAATAGGTTTGCTTCAACGCGACGATTCAACCCCCACCCTAACCCTCCCCCTGCTAGGGGGAGGGAACTGTGTAGATACTTATCGACGTGAAGGATAAGGCAATAAAAAACATGAAACAAAACCTCCTCGATTTTGATGCGCATGGATTGGCGGCTTATTTAACCGAAATGGGCGAAAAGCCGTTTCGGGCACGCCAGCTGATGCGCTGGATCTACAAAGTCGGGGAGTCCGATTTTGCGGCAATGACCGACATTGCTGCTGGCTTGCGCCATAAACTGGTGCAAGTCGCTGAAATTCGCCCCCCCACGATTATGCGCGAAGCGGTGTCCGAAGATGGCACGTGTAAATGGCTGCTGGATGTGGGGGTGGGGAATGCCGTGGAAACGGTTTATATTCCTGAGGAAACACGCGGCACCTTGTGTGTATCCACCCAAGCGGGTTGCGCGCTGGATTGCGCCTTTTGCTCCACGGGCAAACAAGGTTTTAATCGCAATTTGAGCGTCGCGGAAATCATCGGTCAGTTGTGGTGGGCGAATCACCAGCTCGGCAAAAATGCGGAGGCGAATTGGGCAATTAGCAATGTGGTGATGATGGGCATGGGCGAGCCGCTGCTTAATTTTGATAACACGGTGAGCGCGCTGCGCTTGATGTTGGATGACCATGGATACGGTTTATCGCGCCGTCGGGTGACGGTTTCCACCTCAGGCATCGTGCCCGCGATGGACAGATTGCGCGAAGAATGCCCTGTCGCGTTGGCGATTTCGCTGCACGCGCCGAATGATGCGCTGCGCGATGTATTGGTACCGATCAATCAAAAATATCCGTTAAAACAATTGCTTGCGGCGTGCAATCGTTATCTGGAAAAAGCCCCGCGTGATTTCGTCACCTTTGAATATGTGATGTTAGATGGGGTCAATGACAGCGAACAACAAGCGCGTGAACTGCTGCGACTGGTACGCGACGTGCCGTGTAAGTTCAATCTCATTCCTTTCAATCCCTTTCCGCAATCCCCCTATCGACGCGCGAAACCCGATGCGATACAGCGTTTTCGTGATATTTTGATTCAAGGGGGTATTATCACGACCTTGCGTAAAACACGCGGCGACGATATTGATGCCGCCTGTGGTCAGTTAGCGGGGCAAGTGCAAGACAAAACCAAGCGCACTATGCCGCGCATCGTGCAAATTTAGGAGAATACGCATGAAATACGGAATGATTTTTTTACTCCTAGCGTTATCAGCTTGTGTCAGTACGCGTGGGGGTTCACCCAGTGAAGACAGTTCGCAAGGGCGTGCCAGTGCCAAAATTCATACCGAATTAGCGGGCATGTATTACCAACGGGCGCAACTCGGCGTGGCATTGAGCGAAGTCAATACCGCGCTCAAGGCAGACAGTGATTACGCCCCTGCTTACAATGTGCGTGGCTTGATTCACATGACCTTGCGCGAGGACAAAGAGGCCGAAATTGATTTCAAACAAAGTTTGCGCCTAGAACCTAACGACTCAGAAGCACACAACAATTATGGTTGGTTCTTGTGCCAACGCGCACGTCCGACCGAATCTATTCCCCACTTTTTGGTGGCATTAAAAAACCCGCTTTATACCACACCAGAACGCGCTTATTTGAATGCGGGGGTTTGTTCGCAAAAAGCGGGCAATTACAGCGAGGCGCAAGACTTTTTGCAAAAAGCCCTGACGGTACGACCAGGCTTGCCGCCCGCGTTGTTAGGGATGGCAGAAGTGAGCTTTGCGCAAGGGGCGTTTCACACGGCAAAACGTTATTTTTCTGAATATAGCCGTGCCAGCGATGGCTTGAGTGCAGCGAATTTATTGTTGGCGGTGCGCATTGAGCGCGCGGTGGGAGATAATAGTTCGGCCGCAAATTATGTGCAGCAATTACGCCAACATTACCCCGATTCCACAGAAGCCCGTTTGTTAGATAGCTTAAAACTTTAAAAATCATGCTGATAAATGACAATTTACCCGAAAAGATGAAGCCGTCAATCAAATTAGGTCCAACCTTGCGTGCCGCGCGCGAGCAACAAGGCTTGAGTCTTGCCGATGTTGCAGGAAAAACTAAACTCGGTGTGCATCAGTTAACGGCATTAGAGGCTGAGGATTTTGCGCGTTTGCCTGATATGGCGTTTGTGCGGGGCTTTGTGCGCAGCTATGGCAAACTGTTACAACTGGATGTGCCATCGCTCTTAGCGGCATTGCCTGAGCCGCCTGTCATCGAAAAACCCACCCCTTCGCTGCCAGAAGTGCCTTTGGCATCGCGCTTTGCAGCGCGTCAGCGACAAAATCTGATTTGGATGACTGCCGCAGTAGGGATGCTCTTGTTGACGATGTTTTTTTGGCTGCGGGATTCGAACACGCCTCAGGATACGTATCAGGATATGCCACCTCAAAAAACATCTTTTGAGACAGAATTGGGGCCTTTCCCCGTATTTTCCGCTGTAGCGGGTGCTTCAACCGTCAGTTTTGTCCATGCACCTGTCGTCAGTACCCCCGTGATCACGCCTTCTGCGGTATGGGTGACGCGCCCTGCCAGTGCCATTTCCCTAACCGCGCCTGTGCCACTGCACCTGGTGTTTGATGAGAGTTCGTGGGTGGAGGTGAAAGAGCGGTCAGGTAAAATTTTGTCTTCGCAATTGAACCATAAAGGCGGCGAATTAAAACTAGCAGGTCGTCCGCCCTTTTTAGTGGTGATTGGTAATTCACTCGGGGTCCATTTGTATTACAAAGGGGCAGAAATTAATTTAGCAAAGCATGTTTCGCGTTCAGATAGCGCGATTGCTCGTTTAGAACTGGAATAAAATGAGTGCAATGATATTACGCCGCCCGTCGCAACGGGTAATGGTGGGTGAAGTCATGCTAGGCGGTGGCGCACCTATTGTCATTCAGTCCATGACCAACACCGATACGGCGGACGTGACCAGCACCACCCAACAGGTTTTTGACCTCGCTCAAGCGGGTTCTGAGCTGGTGCGCATCACCGTCAACACGCCCGAAGCCGCCGCCGCTGTGGTGCATATTCGCCGCCGTTTGGATGCGCTAGGCTGCCATGTACCACTGGTGGGGGATTTTCATTACAACGGGCATCGGCTGTTGACCGACTATCCAGAATGCGCGCAAGCGTTGGCGAAATACCGCATCAACCCTGGCAATGTCGGGCGTAATCGCACCGAAGAAGACCCTTTCACGATCATGATACAAACCGCGATTCGCTACGATAAACCCGTGCGCATTGGCGTAAATTGGGGGAGTTTAGATCAGCGGCTGGTGGTGCGTATGATGGATGAGAATTCCAAATTAGCCCAACCGCTGGATGTAAAAGCGGTGACCCGCGCCGCACTGATTGCTTCTGCCTTGCAAAGTGCCGAACGCGCCGAACAACTGGGTATGCCGCATAACCGCATTGTATTGTCATGCAAAGTCAGTGAAGTACAAGATTTAATCGCCGTGTATCGCTCACTGACTCAGCAATGTGATTACGCGCTGCACTTAGGGCTCACCGAAGCGGGCATGGGTTCAAAAGGCATCGTTGCGTCCACCGCCGCGCTGTCCGTGTTGTTGCAGGAAGGCATAGGCGACACCATCCGCATTTCGCTCACCCCCGAACCGAATGGCTCGCGCACCCAAGAAGTGGTGGTGGCGCAAGAAATTTTGCAAACCATGGGATTACGCGCCTTCGCGCCTATGGTCACCGCCTGCCCTGGTTGCGGACGCACCACCAGCCAAGTCTTCCAAGAACTCGCCCAAAGCATCCAACGCCACTTGCGCGAAAACATGCCCGTGTGGCGTAAACAATACACAGGCGTGGAAAATATGACCGTCGCGGTGATGGGCTGTGTGGTCAACGGTCCTGGAGAGAGCAAACTCGCCAATATCGGCATCAGCCTGCCAGGCACAGGCGAAACCCCCGCCGCCCCCATCTATATCGACGGCGAAAAAGCCATGACCTTGCGTGGTAGCAACATTGCCGCCGAGTTCACGCAGATTGTAGATGAATATGTAGCGAGAAAGTTTACAAAGCGCAGCACGTCATAAAACCCTCACGGGGAACCCATGAAAGCTAGGTAGGGTGTGCCGATTCTCCCTTCTCCCGCAGGCGGGAGAGGGAATTAAAGTGTGAAATGAATGGTGCGCACGGCGCACCTTACTCGCCTGCATAAAAGCGCGCAGCCCCTTAATTTTACAGAGATTATTACTTATGGCGAAACTTGGAAGCGAGAAAAAACCCATCATTGTTCGTGTGCATACCAAAGAACGAGGACAGTATGTTGCAGCGCAATGTGCGCGGCATGGTTGGCATTACATTATTGGTTTTGAAACTGACAAACCTGAAGATATTTCTGATTTAGAGAAAGCCTTAAATCCGCCCTTGCCCGCCCAGTCAGAGAAATTCGGTCGCAATGATCCCTGTCCTTGTGGCAGTGGTAAAAAATACAAAAAATGTTGTGGTGCGAGCGGTACATTTGACGTGTGACTAAAGTCAGGATAGGGTGCGCCGCGCGCACGCGGACTCTCCCTTCTCCCGCAGGCGGGAGAAGGGCTGGGGATGAGGGAGTTTGGGCTGTAGTAATCGTATTGAGTACTCAACGCCCCTCACCCTAACCCTCTCCCGCCTGCGGGAGAGGGAATTAAAGTGTGAAATAAATGGTGCGCACGGCGCACCCTACTCGCTACACAACTTTGTTCCCTCCCCTTAGCAGGGGGAGGGTTAGGGTGGGGGTAGAATTCCATTTAAAAACAACATTTTTCATATTTGTAGGGGCGCGTTGCACGCGCCCAAGGGCGGAATCACCCCATCCCCACCCCAGCCCTCCCCTTGAAGGGGAGGGAGCCTCGTTTCACCCACTGTAAATCACATAGAATCAGCCACTTCCCCCCAATTTACAAATCCAACAATATTCTTTCTGGATTTTCTAGGGTTTCTTTGATGGACACCAAGAACTGCACGGCTTCGCGACCGTCAATGATGCGGTGGTCGTAAGAAACCGCGAAGTAGTTGATGGGGCGGATGACGATTTGTCCATTTTCGACCACGGCACGTTCTTTGGTGGCGTGTATGCCTAAAATTGCCGATTGCGGGGGGTTAATAATGGGGGTGGAGAGCATGGAGCCAAATACGCCGCCATTGGAAACCGTGAACGTGCCGCCCGTGAGTTCTTCTAAGGTCAATTTACCGACTTTGGCACGTGCGGCAAATTCAGCAATTTGCTTTTCAATTTCAGCAAAAGACAACTTATCCGCATCGCGCACAATCGGCACAACCAAACCGCGTTCGCTGCCAATTGCCACGCCGATGTCGAAATATCCGTGATAGATGATGTCGTTGCCATCCACAGAGGCGTTGATGATGGGGAATTTTTGCAGGGCAATGACCACGGCTTTGACAAAGAATGAGGAAAAACCCAGCTTCACGCCGTGCTTTTTCTCGAAAGCGTCTTTGTAGCGGGTGCGCAGCTCCATCACGGGCTGCATATTGATTTCATTAAACGTAGTCAGAATCGCGGCTTGTTGCTGCGACTGCAATAGGCGTTCGGCGATGCGTTGACGGATGCGGGTCATCGGTACGCGTTGTTCTGGGCGATTGCCTGCCAGCACAATAGGCGCGGCAGGTTCAGTCGGACTCACCAAAACAGGCGAAACTGCCACCACCGCTGCCAGCACATCGTCTTTGGTGATGCGTCCATTGCGTCCCGTGCCGTGCAGGCTTTGTGCATCCACTTCTTGTTCGCGAGCTAATTTGCGCACCGAAGGGGATGCCGCCCCAAGCAATTCGACCACTGGGGCGACAACGGCTTGTGCTGTGGCAGCGGTGTCGATTTCGGCAATCAATTCACCACTGCCGACTTGGTCACCATTGTTTTTGAGTATGCGCACCAAGGTGCCACTTTTGCCCGCTGGCAACTCCAAGACCACTTTATCGGTTTCAACATCAATCAGATTCTCGCCTTCTAGCACGGCATCCCCCACTTTTTTATGCCACACCACTAAGGTGGCTTCTGTCACGGATTCTGATAAGGGGGGGACTTTAACTTCAATGATGCTCATGTGAGGCTCCTGGATGAGGTTTATTATCGAGATCCGCACGGAATGCGGCTTCAATCACGGCTTTTTGTTGTTCTTGATGCACGGCCAAATAACCCGCAGCGGGGGCGGCTGACGAAGGACGCAAGGCGTAATCGAGTCGCATGTCCGTGCGAAGATGGCGCGTCAAATAATGCTGAATACGGTGCCACGCGCCTTGATTACCTGGCTCTTCCTGACACCACACCAACTCAGTGGCATGAGGATATGCGGCAATTTGCGCGGCAAAATCCGCGTGCGGAAAAGGATAGAGCTGTTCGAGACGAATAATCGCCATATCGCGAATTTCCTTGCTGCGGCGATAAGCTAACAGCTCGTAATAAATTTTACCGCTACACGCAATCACACGACGCACGTCCGCCGCAGGTAAATCATCGACTTCTGCCATCACGGGCTGGAATTTACCATCGGTAAAGTCACTCAAGGGGGATGCGGCATCCTTGCTGCGCAACAGACTTTTAGGGGTGAATACAATCAGAGGACGGCGCATCTGGCGGATCATTTGGCGACGGAGCAGATGGAAAATCTGCGCGGAATTAGACGGCACGCACACTTGAATGTTGTAATCCGCGCACAGCTGCAAATAGCGTTCTATGCGACCCGACGAGTGTTCCGCGCCCTGCCCTTCATAGCCATGGGGCAACAACATCACTAAGCCGCACAATCTTCCCCATTTCACTTCGCCTGAGGCGATAAATTGGTCGATGACCACTTGCGCCCCGTTGGCAAAGTCGCCAAATTGCGCTTCCCACAACACCAAGGAATTCGGCTCGGCGGTGGCATAGCCATATTCAAAGCCTAACACCGCTTCTTCAGACAACAGTGAATCCACCACGAGGAAATCTGATTGCTGAGCCGATAAGTGTTGCAAAGGCGTGTGCGCGCCTTCATGCCACACGTGGCGTTCTTGATCGTGCCACGTGGCATGGCGGTGAAAGAAGGTGCCGCGACGACAATCTTGCCCCGTCAGTCGCACGGGATAGCCTTCGGTTAACAAGGTGGCATAAGCTAAGTTTTCAGCCATGCCCCAATCCAATGGCAGCTCACCCTTGCCCATACTGCGCCTGTCCGCGACGATTTTTTCAACGCGAGACTGCAACACAAATCCTGCTGGTACGGTGGTGAGCGCCACGGACAATTGCTGCAAGCGCGCTAATTCCACCCCTGTCTGCACGTCCTCATCCCATCGGTGCTTGAAATTCAGCCACGCATTTTTAGGTTTCACTTGGGATTGATCGAGTGCGGGATGGATGGAATTCGTCCCATTATCCATCGCCAGACGATAGCGCGTCACCATGTCATCTGCTTCTGTATCGCTGATGACTTGTTGTGCCAGCAATCGCTGGGCATACACGGCACGCGTGCCAGGGTGATTGCGGATATAGCGATACATAAACGGCTGGGTGACCAGCGGTTCATCTTGTTCGTTATGCCCCAATTTGCGGAAACACACCAAGTCAATCACCACATCGGCATGAAACTGCATACGGTAATCTAGGGCGATCTCCGTCACTAACATCACCGCATCGGGATCATCGGCATTCACGTGGAAAATCGGCGCGTCTATCATCTTGGCGATGTCGCTGCAATACGCACTGGAGCGCACATCGCGGATGTCTGATGCGGTAAAACCGATTTGGTTGTTGGTGATGATATGCACCGTGCCACCCGTGTAATAACCACGGGTTTGTGACATTGCCAAGGTTTCCATCACCACGCCCTGCCCCGCAAAAGCGGCATCACCATGCAGCAAAATGGGCAGCACTTTGTCACCCTTCACGTCTTGCAGTCTATGCTGCCGCGCCCGTACCGAGCCTTCCACCACAGGATTCACGATTTCTAAATGCGAGGGATTAAACGCCAGTGCGACATGGAGATTGCCGCCCGCTGTACCAATATCGGCCGAGAAACCTTGGTGATATTTCACATCGCCCGATGTGAGATGTTCTGCGTGTATACCTTCAAATTCGGCAAATAACATCGACGGTTGCTTGCCCAAAATATTCACCAACACATTGAGCCTGCCGCGATGCGCCATGCCGATCACCGCTTCTTGTACGCCTTGCGCGCCACAACGTTGCAACAAATGATCCAACAAGGGAATCAGCGTTTCGCCGCCTTCGAGCGAAAATCGTTTTTGCCCGACGTATTTGGTATGTAAATAACGCTCCAGCGTTTCGGCTGCCGTGATGCGTTCTAGGATGCGCTTGCGTTGATTGACATCATAATTCGCCTGACCCCGCACGCCTTCCAAGCGTTGTTGTATCCAACGCTTTTTGCTGATATCGCTGATGTACATGTACTCCGCGCCGATACTACCACAATAAGTTTGGCGCAGAAATGCCAAAATATCACGCAAAGTCATGCGCTTGTCCGCCACCAAGGATCCCGTGTCAAACCACGAATCTAAATCGGATTCACTTAAATGATAATAATCAGGGCTGAGCTGGCTTACGACGGGTTTGGCATGTCGATTTAAGGGGTCTAGGCTGGCAACTTGTACCCCCAAGAAGCGATGCGCATTAATCAATTGCAACACCGCAACCTGTTTGCCTTCCAAAACCGCATCGGCAGCGGGTGCGTGAGACTGACTGGGTAGCGCAGCAAAAGCCAGTTGAATAGGCGTATGCGCTTGATCTTTACCGCCATTGGCAGGCAAAGCATCAAAATACGCACGCCATTCCTCTGCGACACTAGACGCATCCTGCAAATAGCTTTCGTACAGTCCTTCAATAAAAGGCGCGTTTGCCCCAAACAAAAGGGAATTACCCTGCATCTGCTTCAAAAAGGAGGTCATTTTGTTCCGCGCTCTACCATATCAAGATAATCTCGTTTAACCGCGCCTTGATACAACTGACGTGGACGACCAATTTTATGTTCGACATCACCGATCATTTCATTCCATTGCGAAATCCAACCTATGGTACGTGCCACGGCAAAAATCACGGTAAACATATTGGTGGGGATACCCAATGCGCGCAACACAATGCCAGAATAGAAATCGACGTTAGGATAGAGTTTGCGCTCGATAAAATAAGGGTCGCTCAAGGCGATTTGTTCTAATTCCATCGCCAGTTTGAATAATTTATCGTCCGCCAGCCCTAACTCGCTCAACACTTCATGGCACGTTTCACGCATCACGGATGCGCGGGGGTCCATGTTTTTATAAACCCGATGACCAAAACCCATCAGTCTGTGCTTTTTGTCTTTTACGCCTTGGACAAAAGCGGCGACATTGGACACATCCCCAATTTCTTCCAACATTCTCAATGCAGCCTCATTCGCACCACCATGTGCGGGTCCCCACAGTGCGGCAATACCCGATGCCACGCAAGCAAACGGATTCGCACCACTAGAACCTGCCAAGCGCACCGTAGAAGTCGAGGCATTTTGCTCATGATCAGCATGCAAAATGAAAATCCGTTCCAACGCCCGTGTCAATACAGGATTGGGCACATATTCTTCAGCTGGGGTGGCAAACATCATGTACATGAAATTTTCCACATAACTGAATTTATTGTTGGGATACATAAACGGGAAACCCGTGTGGTATTTATGTGCCATCGCCGCAATGGTGGGTACTTTTGCCAGCAAACGTAACGCGGACAAATCGCGGTGGGTCGGATTATTGATGTCCAAAGAATCATGGTAGAACGCGGACAATGCCCCGACCACCCCCACCATCACCGCCATGGGGTGGGCATCACGGCGAAACCCTGTAAAGAACCGCGCCAACTGGTCATGCACCATGGTGTGCGAGGTCACCTTGGTATTAAACTCTTTGCGCTGCTCAACATTAGGCAACTCCCCATTGAGCAACAAATAGCACACTTCCAAAAAGTCTGATTTTTCAGCTAATTGCTCGATAGGATAGCCACGGTAATACAGCAAGCCCGCATCGCCATCAATAAAGGTAATGGAAGAAATACAACTGGCGGTGGAAAAAAAACCTAAATCATAGGTAAAGACCCCCAACTTGCTCAAAGTGCGGATATCAATGACATCAGGCCCTAGGGTTCCCTCGATCAGCGGCAACTCGATGCTGCGTCCATCGTCCAAGGTCAGTGTTGCGACACGTTTTTTATTTTCCATCCTCAAATTCCCCCATGTTGATGCGACAAGATGCCGCGCTGATTTTTTCCAACAAGACTTTTTGCGCCCACGATGCAGCTTCACTGCGCCCCATAATTTGATCCAATAACGGGTTGTCGGGCATATCCAAGATCACCTCAAACAACTGCTTTTCCTCAAGTGTGAGCTCGGCATAATGTGCGCTGATAAAACGCTCAAAAATAATATCCAACTCCAACAAGCCACGTCGGGCGCGCCAACGCACACGTTCCAAATGCTTCATACCATGCGCTTGGTCATCAAATCTTTGATGTGACCAATCGCCTCCGTCGGATTAAGTTCTTTCGGACACACATCGGTACAATTCATAATCGTATGGCAGCGGAATAAACGATAAGGGTCTTCCAAGTCGTCCAAACGCACGCTGGTTGCTTGATCGCGACTGTCGGCAATAAAGCGATAGGCTTGCAACAAGCCTGCGGGACCGACGAATTTATCGGGATTCCACCAGAATGACGGACAGGCAGTGGTGCAGCAACCACACAAGATGCACTCATACAGCCCGTTCAGGTGTTCCCGCTGCGCGGGCGATTGTAACCGTTCCGTTTCAGGCGGGGGATCATTATTGATGAGATAAGGCTTGATGGAATGATATTGCTTAAAGAACTGCGTCATATCCACGATTAAATCCCGTATCACGGGCAAACCTGGCAAAGGTCGCAATTCAATGGGTGATTTCAACGTTGACAACGGCGTAATACACGCCAAGCCATTGCGCCCATTGATATTCATGGCATCCGAGCCACACACCCCCTCGCGACAGGATTTGCGTATCGACAAACTATCATCTTGCTCTTTCAACAGTACCAGCGCGTCCAGCAACATCATGTCACCCGCCTCGACTGCCAGCTCGTAATCCTGCATATACGGCTTTGTGTCGGTATCGGGGTTATAGCGGTAAATTCTAAAGTTCATCGTGTACCCTTCAACTTAATAGACACGCGCTTTGAGCGGGAAGGAATCCACGGTCAGTGGTTTGAGCCGCACAGGTTTGTAATCCAAACGTCGATCCGCGCTGAAATATAAGCTGTGTTTCAGCCAATTCACGTCATCACGATCAGGATAATCATCGCGCGCATGTGCGCCGCGACTTTCTTTCCGTGCTTCGGCGGCAATCATGGTGGCTTGCGCCACTTCAATTAAATTATCCAACTCCAAGGCTTCGATACGCGCAGTATTAAATACCCGACTTTTGTCTTGTATCACGGTTTGCGCCACGCGTTCGCTGATTTCCTTAATTTTGGCAACCCCTACACTGAGCAAATCAGGGAAACGGAACACCCCGCAATGTTTTTGCATGGTGCGGCGCATGGCTTCACCGACTTCCGACACACGCTCACCCGATTTCTGACTTTCTAACCTTGCCAAACGCGACATCGACAAGTCACCCGCATGCGCGGGCAAGGGCTTAGGATGCGGATGACGTTGCAAATCTTCGATAATTTGTCGCCCTGCCGCACGTCCAAACACAATCAAATCCAACAAAGAGTTGCAGCCTAGGCGATTCGCGCCGTGTACCGAGACGCAAGCGCATTCGCCCACGGCGTACAACCCTTGCACAATTTCTTCACCCGTGTGATACGGCACCACCACTTGACCGTGGTAATTGGTAGGTATCCCGCCCATCATGTAATGCGCGGTCGGCACGACGGGAATCGCTTGCTTGGCGGGATCCACGTGGGCAAATTTCAAGGCGATTTCGCGTATCCCAGGCAGGCGTTGCTTAATCACGTCCTCGCCCAAATGATCCAACTTCAACATCACATGATCGCCATGTTTGCCGCAGCCACGCCCTTCGTTGATTTCGATGGTCATGGCGCGCGACACCACATCTCGACTCGCCAAATCTTGTGCATTCGGGGCGTATTTAGGCATAAAGCGTTCACCGTCTTTATTCACCAAATAGCCGCCTTCGCCGCGCACGCCTTCGGTAATCAACACCCCTGCGCCATATACGCCCGTAGGATGGAATTGGAAAAATTCCATATCTTCCAACGGGATGCCTGCGCGTGCTGCCATCCCTAGCCCATCGCCCGTATTGATATACGCATTGGTGCTAGACTGGAAAATGCGCCCTGCCCCACCCGTGGCAAATAATGTCGCCCGTGCGTGGAAAATCATCACTTCACCCGTTTCGATTTCCATCGCCGTCACACCCAACACGTCGCCCTCGGCATCGCGTATCAAATCCAACGCCATCCATTCGATAAAAAAGTGCGTGTTGGCTTTGACGTTTTGTTGATACAGGGTGTGCAATAGCGCGTGTCCTGTGCGGTCTGCCGCCGCGCAAGCCCGTTGCACAGGGATTTTGCCGTAATCCTGCATGTGTCCCCCAAAGGGACGCTGGTAGATTTTGCCGCTATCCAAACGGTCAAACGGCATCCCAAAATGCTCCAGCTCATACACCACTTCAGGTGCGGCGCGGCACATAAATTCAATGGCATCTTGATCGCCCAGATAATCCGATCCTTTCACGGTGTCGTACATGTGCCAATGCCAGTTATCTTCATTGACATTGCCTAATGAAGCAGCAATCCCGCCTTGCGCCGCCACGGTGTGCGAACGAGTCGGAAATACTTTGGACAACACCGCCACTTTCAGCCCTGCCTGCGCTAATTGCAACGCGGCGCGCATCCCTGCCCCACCCGCGCCTACTACGACCACATCAAACGTACGTTTTGCGACTGCCATTACATTCCCCACAAAATTTGTACTGACCAGATGATATACAGCACCAGAGCCAAAATCACCACAGTATGAATCACCAAGCGTACGCTGGCGGGCTTCACATAATCCATCACGATGTCACGCACCCCTATCCAAGCGTGATAAAACAAACTCAATAAAAACAACAAACTAAACGTTTTGACTGCTTGCCCTGCAAAAAGCTGATGCCATGCAGCATAGTCACCAGGGGGATACCATAGCAAATAGCCCAGCATCAAAACGATATAAATCGCCATGACCACTGCCGTGATGCGCTGCACCAACCAATCGCGCAAACCATAATGCGCACCAACGACCACCCGATCTACCATAATTTTGCCCCTACGATGACGGTCAACAATAGACTGACCCCCATCACAATTTTGCTGCTGCTGCGCGCGTCGGCCAAATTGCGCACCGCGTGTAAATCAATTGCCAAATAACGCAAGCCTGCGCAGAAGTGATGTAAAAATGCCCAAGAAAATCCCAATAACATGAGCTTGACTAAAGGATGCGCGAACACCTGATTGAGCTGCGTATAGCTTTCAGGCGATTGTAAACTCGCTTGCAATAGATACAGCAAAATCGGTAAAACGAAGAACAAGACCACGCCGCTGACGCGATGCAGGATGGAAACGATACCAGGAAGAGGAAGCTTGATGAGATGTAAAGCAAGGTGTTTAGGGCGTGACTGTTGGGGGGGGATGCGCATAGTAGAGACTCTCTTGGCGGTAAACTGGTGTGCATATTACTCGCTCTATACCGTCGATTCAAACGAAGCAGGTGGTAGTTGATACGATTTAAAGATGTATTTCAACTACAATTATAGCGAGAATGACGCGCGGCACTTAAATCTTAGAACAAATCACGCAAAAGCAAAATGACGAAAGCTATTCTAGAACGTATAATCCCGCACCTACTGAAATGACATACAAAAATACTCAAGTAAATATGTTTGTCCAACCGAAGTCGCGCGGGTGTGTCACCTAAAAACCTAACCAGAGGATCGTATGACCGTCAATATGCTTGACCAGACCATGAGTATGGATATACCGCCTTTTAGACCTTCGGATCACTTGTTGGGCATCATACAAGACGTGATTGCCTCACGTCGAGATACCCGTATCGTACTGGCAGGACAAGGGGAAATTATCGTGCTGCCCCAAGCAGGAGCCTACTATGCCAATGTGCAAAACATGGCTAAATTTTGTCAAACCCCTGCGGCACAATTTGAAACGGGCGCATTAGGTGAGTCATCGCTGCACTATCCTGCCGAATCCGCCAGAAGCCTCAAAGAATTACTGTGGCAAGCGGCATTTCACGTGTCTCAAGGACGGTTACCCGAAGGCTGTACCAAATACGATGTGGTGCAATTTCGCCACTGGCCCAACCTCACGCGCTTACCCATTACTCCCCATGCCGCACCAATTTGCGCCCTGCTGACCCGCACCCCCACCACCATTATGCTGGTGAGGCGCATTTTGCAAGTCCCCAGAGAAGAGGTTTTTCAAATTTACAGTGCGGCTTACTGCGCAGGTCTGACGACCAAAATCCAAAACACCCCAGAACAAACCGAGGCTGAAGCCACCATTGTAAACACCCCGCCGCCGCCGACACAGGGCTTGATGCGCTCGTTATGGGCTAAAATTTTAGGGTTATAAAGCATGGAAAATAAAATTATTTTTGCAGGTCCCGTCGGCGCAGGCAAAACCACCGCCATTAGTGCGGTCAGCGACATTATGGTCGTGGGTACCGAGGCAAAAGCCACCGATGATGTCGCCAAACGCAAGCAAAAGACCACGGTTGCCATGGATTACGGCGTACTCAATCTGGAAGGCGGTAAGCGCGTGCATCTTTACGGCACGCCAGGGCAAGAACGCTTTAATTTTATGTGGGAAATTCTGAGTGAAAACGCCATCGGTTTTATTATTCTCATTGATAGTGTCCGACCTGACCCGATGGCAGATCTTGATTTTTATATCAAAGCCTTTCGCAAGTCGATTACCCAATGTAACGATGTCGTCGTGGTGGGCGTGACGCGCACCGAGGTTTGTACCCAAGTGGATTTATTGGATCGCATCAACGACCACCTCGCCACACTCAAACTCAAAGTGCCTGTTTTTGAAGTCGATGGACGAGAACGTAAAGACGTTAAACAAATGCTGTTAGCATTGCTCACCTTGATTGATCCTAAAACGATGCGACTCAAAGCCGCGTAAAACGCCTAGTCACACGCTCAGAATTGGTTCTATGTGATTTACAGTGGGTAAGGGAGTTGGAAATTCAAAATGTACCCATTGAAATGAGAAGGGGGAAGGGATAAGAGGGAAGGGTAAAACCTCGCGTCCCTTGTTCGGATAGGCGGTTTTGCCCTTCTCCCTTCCCTCTTTACCCTTCTCCACAAAAGGTATGTTAGTTATTTCTTGCTCCCTAAAATAAAACTCCCTCCCCTTCAAGGGGAGGGTTGGGGTGGGGATGGCGTAAAGATGAAGGCTCAGACAAACAGCACGATCATCGGCAGATAGTTTCAGCGAACACCGCGCAACCACATGGATGCGGAAATACGCTTATGGCAACGACTACGCAGTCGGCAACTAGCGGGCTGTAAATTCCGCCGCCAACATCCATACTTGGATTACGTGCTGGACTTTGTCTGTCTGGAAAGGAGCTTGATTGCGGGCAACACTTGGAAAACCAGCGCGATCAAGCACGAGACTGGCGTTTACAGCAAGCAGGATTTCGGGTGTTGCGATTCTGGAACAACCAGGTTTTGCAAGAAACGGATGCAGTGGTAGAGGCTATCTGGATAGCTTTACAGAACGCGGCGGTTATACCCCATCCCCACCCCAACCCTCCCCTTGAAGGGGAGGGAGATTGTTCACTTGTGCCATGATGACCCACTATGATTCACATAGAGCCTCAAAGGTTCTATGTGATTTACAGTGGGTGAAACAAAGCTCCCTCCCCTTCAAGGGGAGGGTTGGGGTGGGGATGGGGTCAAGATGAAGGCTCAAACAAACAGCACGATCATCGGCAGACAACTTCAGCGAACACTGCGCTGCCACATGACCGATGCGGAAATAC
>JBASWK010000024.1:0-37672 GCA_049276435.1 Gallionella sp.
TGCGGACGGAAAAGCGCGGAATAGGAAAACCGCGTCAGGGAAGGGAGGTAGGAAAGTGGATACGTGGAGCACAGAGAGTGCGTATATGCAAAGCGAATAGAGTGCCCATGTTGGCTAAACAAGCTGAAGTCACCGCAAGCGAAATGGAGGCGGTGGTACGCACGAACTGGACAAAACGCATGTTGGCGGCACTGGCAACGGTGTCAAAGGGGGCGGCGGTCAGTACCTAGACCGACCGCGCTATTCGCTGCATAGGGATTCTTCACCGAAATTGAAACCTGAATGCTGGCGAGCCAACCACGATGCGGAAACCACTAACTGGAGAGCCGTGTGCGGGAGAACCGTGTGCGGGAGAACCGCACGCACGGTTCGGAGGGAGGGGAGGGCGAGAGCCTTTCTCTACCCCTATCCTATCCTTCAGGACGGATTCGTCGCAAGGCTTCCATCCCCCGTCAAACGGTGGTTTGCTGCGCGAAACCACCCTATGTCGTTTGCAATAATTCGCGCAGCACTTCAGGGTGGGTTTCGGCAACGCGCAGCAAGGTTTTTGCCGCGCCGCTGGGGTTGCGCCGCCCTTGCTCCCACTCTTGCAAAGTGCGTTTGGATACGCCCATGAGGGTGGAGAATTGGGCTTGGGATAGTCCAGATTTTTGGCGCGCAACCATCACGGGGGAATACACCACGGCTCCCAGTCCCGCTTTCATTTGGCGCACCGATTCCAGCAGTGCAGCCCCCAAATCAAAGCCACTTTCAAATTGTGCCAAGGCTTCATCGGATAAGGGTTTATTGTTCAATGGCATGTCGTATCTCCAACAGTTGTTTTGCGGACAAGTTACCCAGTTCTGATTTGGCATACATCACAATCAGCACAATTTCGCCTGTCGCAAAACGATTAAAATAAATCACGCGTACCCCGCCCGACTTCCCAGAACCCGCACGACTCCAGCGTATTTTCCTCAAACCGCCCGTGCCTTGAATGACATCTCCCGCTTCAGGATGGGTTGCTAAAAACGCAGCGAACGCTCCGCGCTCTTCTTCATACCAGTAGCGCGTCCAGAGTTTTGAAAAATAGGGGGTTTCAATCACGGTGTACAATACTGCACATAATACGTCTTTGCAGTACAAAATCAACGTAATTCTGGCAAAATGTCGCGCCCGCGTGGCAGCATTGCGGCTGACCATTTGCTATTTGATTCATTCTCTCAAGGACGTTCACCATTGAAAAATAAACCTAAAATCAGCGTGTTATTTGTTTGCATGGGCAATATCTGCCGCTCGCCCACGGCGGAGGCGGTGTTTCGCGCCAAAGTGGCTGCGGCGGGACTGACAGCGCAAATTCAAATTGATTCGGCGGGTACGCATAACTATCATATCGGCAAAGCACCTGATGTCCGCACCCAAAAAGCAGCACTGCGGCGCGGGTATGACTTGAGTGCGCTGCGGGCGCGGCAAGTGACCAAGCAAGATTTTATGGATTTTGACTTTGTGTTGGCAATGGATCTTGCCAATCTGAGCATTTTGCAACGCCTGCGTCCGTTGCATGCGACCAGTCACCTTGGGTTGCTATTGGAATTTGCGCGTCATCAACCAGAGCGAGAAGTGCCTGATCCTTACTACGGCGGGGAGGACGGTTTCGAGCAGGTGTTGGATAGGATAGAGGATGCCGCCGAAGGTCTGTTGATTGATTTGCGCGCAGGGCATGGTCTGACTTGAAAAGACGCTGGCTTATTCGCCCCGCGTCATTTCTGTGGAACTAAGGCGCGTTAGCGTAGCGAGTACGCACCTGAACGGTGCAGGCGTAGCGGTGAATTGTCAGGTTATGCCCCTATAACTGTCGTAAAGATGACAAAGCCAGTGAAAATGAGGGCTGTGTGATAGAGGCACGTATATTGCTTTAAGTCCCCTATTCCCCTTTATATGGAACGACCATGAGCAAGCTCCCTGTATCACAAGACGCTCACTCAGTGATTTCCAGCATGGATGAGCGCGACAATCTACCGTCGAAAATTTTCCGCCAAGCGGTGGATCAAGCCGCGCTGGCGATTTCGATTACCGATGCTAAAGCCAATATCCTGTATGCCAATGCTGCCTTTAGGCGCACCACGGGTTATGGCGAAGCGGAACTTATCGGACACAACGAATCCATGCTGTCCTACCGCGTCACCCCCAGATTGGTGTATGACACGCTCTGGGCGCAAATTCAACGGCAACGCCCGTGGAACGGTTTGTTGGTCAATAAACGCAAAGACGGCAATCGCTATTTGGCGGATGTAACCATCACCCCTGTCATCAGTGAAGCGGGGGTCACCACGCATTATCTGGGGATGCAGCGGGATATTACCGAAGTGCATCGCTTGGAGCGGCAAGTCCAAAATCAAAAGACCCTGATTGAATCGGTGGTGGATGCTGCACAAGTCGCCATCGTGCTGCTAGATGAGCAAGAGCGGGTCGTGCTGGATAATCACGAATACAAAAAGCTGGTGGGGAGTTTGGGCAAAGAACCTGCGATGAAAGTGCTTGCCACTTTGCGCGCGCAACAGGATGAAGCGTTTGCCGCCGCTTACCAAAAACATCGTAACATCCCCGCACGCGAGGTGTGCATCGAACTGCCGAATCGCAGCCAACGCTGGTTTTCGTGCGCAATTTCGTGGTTTGAAGAACACGACGTGGGGGCGGATGCGTTTTACGAGCCGCAACACCGCTACTATTTACTGCTCACATTGCAAGATATTAGTGAATTAAAACAACAACAAGAAGCTATCCGCTTGAATAGCCTCCGTGCCTTGCTGTCGGAACAAGAACATGCGCAGGGGCTGCGTGAAACCTTGGTGGGCGCGATTTATCAATTGGAAGGTCCTCTCAATATGCTCAATACTGCCGCGCAGTTATTGGTGCGCCGCTTGTCCACGCAATCGGTATCGAGTGGAACAGGTGAAGTTTCAATGGCGGCCTTGGATGAGGCGATTGCTAAAAGTCGAGCCGTGCTAGAAACGCTACGCGCTTGCATCCCCGAACCGCAGCGCGAAACGAAGCAAGCGATCAATCTGAATGAAGTGCTAAGCAATACCCTCAAGCTGTCCACCGCGTCTTTGCTCAATGCCAACATCGTCGTGGAATGGTTGCCTGCCGAAAAATCCGCGATGGTGTCGGGCAACTATACCCAATTGTGCAATTTGTTTAAGCAATTGGTCGAGAACGCCATTGATGCGGTCAATGAGCAGCGCAGTGGACGACGTGAATTGCGTATTTCGTGTGCCTCGTTTGCGGACCATGTCGATGTGTTTGTGGAAGACAGCGGTGCTGGCGTGCCAGACGAATTACGCTATCAAATTTTTCAACCCTTCTTTTCGCGTAAAAAATCCCCTTCTCAACACATTGGGCTGGGCTTAGCCATGGCTCAGGACGTGGTGAATCGTCATGGTGGCACGATCGATATCGACCCTGATTTTCATATCGGTTGCCGTGTGCGGGTGCAACTGCCTTGTTTGGTCGGAGGTTCTCATGTCTAACGCGCGCGGGGAAGGATGGGCTGACCAAGAAATGGACGTGCTACGTGCTGAGCTGCATACGCTATACCAAGTCAGCAAAGTACTCTCACATTCGCTGAATTTTAAGCAAACCTTGGATGGGGTGTTGAATGCCTTACACGAGGGCATGGGCTTGGCACGTGGCATGGTGAGTTTGGTCGATGCCGCGACAGGCGAGCTGCAAATTTCGCTGGTGTATGGCGTATCCGATGCCGTCACCGAAGAAGTGAGCTATCTGCCAGGGGAGGGCGTGGTAGGCAGCATCCTGAAAAGCGGCAACAGCGTTGTGATTGAGTGCATTATGAGCGAACCCCGTTTTCTCAGTCGTCTGGGCATTTATAACCCGCAGGGGGCGTTTGTTGGCGTGCCAATTCGGATTGGTAAAAAAATAGTCGGCGTGTTGGCAGCACAACCTGCGCCAGACGCAACGCCGTTGCTGCACGAATATCAACGCTTTTTGGAAATGATCGCCAATTTGATCGGGCAAAGCGTGCGCTTGTCACAAGAAGTGGCGCAAGAAAAACGCGATATTGTCGAAGAGCGTGATGTGCTACGTCGCACCGTGCGTGGGCAATATGGCTTTGACAACATCATCGGCCATACTCAAAACATGCGGCGTATTTTCGAGCAAGTGCGCTTGGTGGCGAAGTGGAATACCACGGTGTTGATACGCGGCGAAACAGGCACGGGTAAAGAGCTGATTGCCAATGCGATTCACTATAACTCACCGCGTGCGCGGGGCAGTTTTGTGAAGCTTAACTGTGCGGCGTTGCCTGAAACCTTGCTGGAATCCGAACTGTTTGGTCACGAAAAAGGCGCGTTTACGGGTGCCGTGGCGCAGCGTAAAGGACGTTTCGAGCAAGCCGAAGGCGGCACGGTGTTTTTGGATGAAATTGGCGATATTTCCGCTTCGTTTCAAGCTAAATTATTGCGGGTATTGCAAGAAGGCGAATTGGAACGCGTGGGCGGCATCCGCACCATTAAAGTCGATGTGCGCGTGGTTGCGGCGACCCATCGCGACCTTGAATCTGAAGTACAAAAAGGACGTTTCCGTGAGGACTTGTATTACCGTCTGAATGTCATGCCCTTGTTTTTGCCGCCCTTGCGTGAACGCATGGAAGACATTCCCGATATTGCGCGCTTTTTGGTCGAGAAAGTCGGCACGCAACAAGGTCGCACGCTGAGTCTGACCGACAACGCCCTGCGGGTCTTAATGCACCATGATTGGCCTGGGAATGTGCGCGAACTGGAAAACTGCTTGGAACGTGCAGCGGTGGTGACCGAGGGCAATGTGATAGACCGCGATGCGGTGTTGCTCACGGGGATAGATGAGAAAATATCGGTCAGTCGCGGTGCGGTGCAAAGCTTGGATTTGGATGATCCTGATCTGGACGAGCGCGAAAAAGTCATTGCGGCATTAGAGCAAGCAGGTTGGGTGCAAGCCAAAGCCGCCCGCTTGCTGGATATGACCCCGCGCCAGATCGCCTATCGCATCCAAACCTTAAACATCAAGGTGCGGCAAATATAAACCGCTAGCGACAAGGGGTTGAACAAGCCACCCTTAGGGAGAAAGAAAGTGGCTTTATGTGAATCATCGTGGGTCATCGTGGCACAAGTGAGCAATCTCCCTCCCCTTCAAGGGGAGGGCTGGGGTGGGGATGGGGTATCACCGCCGCGTTCTGTAAAGCGATTCAGTAGTCTCGACCACCGCCCTATTCAAATACCCCCGTGGAAAGGTAGCGATCGCCTCGATCACACACGATAAAGGCAATCACCGCGTTTTCGACTTGTTCGGCGATGCGCAAAGCAACGGCGAGTGCGCCGCCAGAAGAAATGCCACAGAAGATGCCTTCTTCCCGCGCCAGACGGCGGCTTAAGGTTTCCGCGTCGTGTTGGCTGACATATTCCAGCGCATCGACATTTTTCCCGCTGTAAATTTTGGGCAAATACGCCGCTTCCCATTTACGGATACCAGGAATTTGCGCGCCCGTTTCGGGTTGTACGCCGATAATTTGAATCGCGGGATTTTGTTCTTTGAAAAACCGCGAGCAGCCCATAATCGTGCCTGTCGTGCCCATGCTGCTGACAAAGTGGGTCAATTTACCATTCGTGTCGCGCCAGATTTCGGGTGCTGTGCCTTCGTAATGCGCCAGCGGATTGTCGGGATTGGCGAATTGGTCAAGGATAATCCCGCGCCCCGCATCGCGCAGTTGCACAGCGGTATCACGCGCCAGTTCCATGCTACCTGCTTTGGCAGTGAGTACTAGCTCTGCGCCGTAAATGCGCATGGTTTGGCAACGCTCCACACTTTGATTTTCAGGCATCACCAAAATCATTTGGTAGCCGCGCATCGCCGCCACCATCGCCAACGCAATGCCCGTATTGCCACTGGTCGCTTCAATCAACGTATCGCCAGGTTGAATGTCACCACGTGCCTCGGCGCGCATAATCATGGACAGGGCAGGTCTATCCTTGACCGACCCCGCAGGATTATTGCCCTCCAACTTCGCTAGCAAAACATTACTGGGATTGCCCGCAATGCGCTGCAAACGCACCAAGGGCGTATTGCCGACATACTGTTCCAACATCATCATCTGAGTTCCTTTCATCAATTTGAGCGGGGTATTGTAGGGGGAATTCATTTGCACAGGATTAAAAAACACAAATCAATCTCCCGTGCAGCCTCAAGCATCAAGGCATCAACCCTAAAATACGCGGGCGGTTTAACGCCATACGAAAGAGTGACCAACTCCCCTCATTTTCTATTAAACTAACACCCTCTACGCGAGCGGGGGAAACCTTGACATTGCACCCACTTATTTACCCCACTCTCCCTAAATTGATTGCTCATTTATCTTTAATGCTCTTCTCCCAAGCGGCATGGCTGAAAAAACTTCACGCCATGTGGTCTATCCATCGCGGTGATGGCGCAATGCAGGTACCAAGCTAATGGACATCTTACCCCAACAAATTCTCAATGGTTTAGTGCAAGGCAGCATCTATGCCTTGGTCGCACTGGGTTACACCATGGTCTATGGCATTTTGGGCTTGATTAACTTCGCCCACGGCGAGGTGGTGATGGTGGGCGCGTTGGCGGCGATTTCGGCATTGACGGGCTTATTGGGTATGGGTACGCCGATTTGGTTGGCGTTGCCGCTCAGCGTGCTATTTTCTATCGCCGCCTGTATGGCGTTGGGTTATACCATTGAGCGCGTCGCCTATCGCCCCTTGCGCCACGCGCCACGTCTCGCCCCGCTGATTACGGCGATTGGCGTATCCATCGTGTTGCAAAATCTGGCGATGATGGTGTGGGGACGCGGCTATCTCCCTTTCCCCACGTTGCTGCATAGCCAAACCCACCATATCGGCAGCGCGGTGGTGAACGACATCCAACTGATTATTTTCCTGACCGCGCTGGGGATGATGGCGGGACTGATGGCGGTGGTACATCGCAGCAAACTCGGTCGCGCCATGCGAGCGGTATCAGAAAACCAACACGCCGCGCAATTGATGGGCGTAAATGTGAACCAAGTCATCTCGCTGACCTTTATGCTAGGCTCGGCATTGGCGGCAATTGCGGGGCTGATGGTGAGTGCCAACTACAGCTTGGCGCATTACGACATGGGCTTTATGCTAGGTCTTAAAGCCTTCACCGCCGCCGTGTTAGGTGGCATCGGCAACCTGCGCGGCGCAATGGTCGGCGGACTGTTGCTAGGCTTAATTGAAAGCCTAGGCGCAGGCTACATCGGCGAACTTACTCACGGCTTTTTCGGCAGCAACTACCAAGACGTGTTCGCCTTCATCGTCCTCATCGGCGTGTTGGTCTTCCGTCCATCGGGCTTATTGGGAGAACGCCTTGCGGAACGGGCTTAAAAATAAAAATCACCCTAAACACGACTCCTTCCCCCTAGCAGGGGGAAGGCTGGGATGGGGGTTGAAAGCTCGAATCATTTCACTAATTTCTACCCCCACCCTAACCCTCCCCCTGCGAGGGGGAGGGAATATGGCTAGGTGCAAGAGTTGCGCGGATACCTATGCCAATCGGGCGAAGGGCGTTGCGTTTTGGCTCATGTGCTTGGGCGTGCTGTTATTGCCGTTTATCACTGATGCGACGTTGGGTCGCAGCTGGGTGCGCATCGCCGATTTTTCGATGTTATACATCATGTTAGCCTTAGGCTTAAACATCGTGGTGGGCTACGCGGGGTTGTTGGATTTGGGTTATATCGCGTTTTTTGCGGTGGGGGCTTATACCTACGCGCTGGCGGGGTCACCGCATTTGGCGTTGGCGTTTCCTGCGATTTTCCCCGACGGGGTGCATTTGCCGTTTTGGCTGGTGTTGCCAATGGGGGCGGTGTTGGCGGGGATTTTTGGGGTGTTGTTGGGTGCGCCGACCTTGCGGCTGCGCGGCGATTACCTTGCCATTGTCACGCTCGGCTTTGGCGAAATCATTCGCATTATGATGAACAACCTCAACGCGCCGATTAACTTCACCAATGGTCCGCAAGGCATTCTCCGCATCGACCCGATTCAAATCGGCGGGGTGTCGCTCAACGCCACGCAAGAAATTTTCGGCATCAGCCTGCCCAAAGAACACCTGTATTTTTATCTGTTTCTGAGCCTGACCTTGGTCATCGTGTTGGTGTCGCAACGCTTGGAACATTCGCGCATCGGGCGGGCGTGGATGGCGATTCGCGAAGACGAAATTGCTGCGTCAGCCATGGGCTTGAACACCCGCAATTTGAAATTATTGGCGTTTGCGATGGGCGCGATGTTCGGCGGGGTGTCGGGCACGTTGTTCGCGGGGTTTCAAGAGTTTGTCAGCCCTGACAGTTTCAAGCTGATGGAATCGGTGATGATTTTGTGCATGGTGGTGTTGGGCGGGATGGGCAACATCGCTGGCGTGATTGCGGGCGGGGTGTTGTTGGCGATTTTGCCCGAAGTGTTGCGCCACACTGTCGTGCCGTTGCAACAATCGCTGTTTGGCAAAGTGCTGATTGATCCCGAAAGTTTGCGGATGTTGCTATTCGGTATGGCTTTGATTTTAATGATGTTGTATCGCCCAGCGGGCTTGATTCCCTCGCGTTTACGTCGCCGCGAGTTGGATAGCGATGAAAAAGAGGTCACGCCATGAACTTGTTGCAACTCTCCCGCATCAGCAAACAATTCGGCGGACTCAAAGCCCTGAACGACGTGTCGTTGCACATCCAACGCGGCGAAATTTACGGCTTAATCGGTCCAAATGGCGCGGGCAAAACCACCTTGTTCAACGTCATCACGGGCTTGTATCAAGCCAATTCGGGTGAGTTTGAATTCAACGGCAAAGCCTATTCCGCTTGCAAACCGCATGTTTTAGCGCAAGCAGGCATCGCCCGCACCTTCCAAAATATTCGCTTATTTGAAAACCTCAGCGCATTAGAAAACGTGATGATCGGGCGGCACTTGCGTACCCACGCGGGGGTGTTTGGCGCGCTGTTGCGCAACCCTGCCACCCGCGACGAAGAACGCGCCATCAGTGACCGCGCCCGCGAATTATTGGACTACGTCGGCATCCGCAAATCCGCGCATACCTTGGCAAAACACTTGTCCTACGGCGAACAACGCCGCCTCGAAATCGCCCGCGCCCTCGCCACCGAACCGTTGTTATTGGCATTAGACGAACCCGCTGCGGGCATGAATGCGACCGAAACGGACAATTTAAAAAAACTGTTGCAAACCATCCGCAGCAGCGGCATCACCATTTTGCTGATTGAACACGATGTCAAATTGATGATGGGTTTGTGCGACCGCATCGCGGTGTTGGACTACGGGCAAAAAATCGCCGAAGACACGCCTGATGCGGTGCGCCAACATCCAGCGGTGATTGCGGCGTATTTGGGTGGGAGTGATGACTAACTTATGTCCCCTCGCCCGCTGGCGGGATAGGATATACGCATCGCCTTTGAAAGCACGCTACCGTAGGTGCGACAAATTCACACGCCTTTGGCGGGATTGATGAGGCTAGAACCGTGCGAATAAATTCGCACCTACGTCACGGGGTTTTCAAGTTGAATGGGTATATACCTTGGTTTTCTCTCTTTTATCTCCGCGCTCAACATAAAAATGATCATGCCACATAACCCCCCCTTGCTCTCCGTCCACGCCCTGCACGTCGCTTATGGCGGGATTCACGCGGTGAAAGGCATAGACCTCGAAATCGGACAAGGTGAATTGGTCGCGCTGATCGGTAGCAACGGCGCGGGTAAATCCACCACGCTGAAAACCCTCGCAGGGCTGCAAGCCCCGAAAGACGGCAGCATCCACTACGCAGGTCTATCGTTGCAGCACACGCCCGCCCATCAGCGTGTGGCAATGGGCATGGCACTCGTCCCAGAAGGGCGCGGCGTATTTGCCCGTCTGACCATCGCCGAAAACTTGCAAATGGGTGCGTATAGCCGCCACGACACCGCCGAGATTGCCGTTGATTTAGACAAAATGTACGCACTATTCCCGCGCCTAGCCGAACGCCGCAGCCAATTGGCGGGTACATTATCAGGCGGCGAACAACAAATGGTCGCCATGGCGCGCGCCCTGATGTCGCGCCCGCGCTTGTTGATGTTGGACGAACCCAGCATGGGACTCGCGCCCTTGATGGTGCAAAAAATCTTCGACACCATCCGCGAGATTGCAGCCCTCGGTACCAGCATTTTGCTGGTAGAACAAAATGCCAAACTCGCCCTACAAGTCGCCCAACGCGGTTATGTGATGGAAAGTGGCTGCATTACTTTGACGGGAAAAGCGGGGGAGTTGCTGGGCAGTGAAGCGGTGCAGCGGGCGTATTTGGGGGGATAAAATGAAGGAGTGCGGTCAATGAGTTGTGGGTAGTGGAGATCACCATGTAAAACTATTCCCAATCGACTAAGTGCAATCCTGCCACGCGGCTAAATTCGCCTGTATTATGTGTCACCAGCACCGCATCATGCGCCCTCGCAATAGCCGCAATCAACATATCGTTTGCACCTATTGGTTTGCCCTGATTGACTAAGTTGGCGCGGATTTGCCCATAATGTTCAGCGCACGCATCATCAAAAGACAAGCTGCTCAATGGTACGAAAAAGGCTTTGAGTAATTGTAAGTTGGCTTCGACGCGTTGACTGCGCCGTGCGCCATACAACAACTCTGCCTTAACCACGCTGCACAAGGCAATATCGCTAGGGCGATGCTCCCGAAAATGCTGCAATACCGTGGACGATTTTTCGTTCAACAGTTGAATGCAGACATTGGTGTCCAATAAGAAAATCATTTGAACGTTAACCGTTCTTCAACCACCAATTGCGGAGAACGTACCAATGGCTCGCCCTGCCACTGACCAAATAACTCAAAATATCCTTCTGGCCAACTCTCCCCAGCATCCCGCTTTACCAATTCCGCCAGATAACGCGACAAGCTCACCCCCGCCTGCGCGGCTTTAAACTGCGCCTGCCGCGCCACGGTTTCAGGAACATAACAATACAATTGCGCCATGATGATTCTCCTTGTGGGTGTGCGCGGATTATAGCAATTAGCTTGGTGTAGGGCGTATTCCTGATCGCATTCAACACTTTCTTGTATTCCCGCCATTGCGGCATAAATTGATCCATCAAGGCTTTAAATTTGGCGTGATGACTGGGGGGTTTAAGCCCCCCAGCTTGTCAGCTACAAGCCTAAGCGTTGCCAGATCGCCAAGCTTGGGGCGGCTTGGTTAAGCGTGTAGAAATGCAGCCCTGGTGCGCCGCCTGCGAGTAGGCGTTCGCATAGTTTGGTGACCACATCCAGCCCAAAGGCTTGCACGGATTCGTTGTCGTCGCCGTAGCCTTCCAACGTTTTGGACATCCAGCGGGGGATTTCCGCGCCGCACATTTCTGAGAAACGTGCTAACTGCGAAAATTTCACAATCGGCATAATCCCAGGCACGATGGGGGCGGTAATCCCTAGCTTTTGGCAGGCATCGACAAAGTAAAAATAGCTGTCGGCATTGTAAAAATATTGGGTAATCGCGGCATTGGCACCCGCGTCCATCTTACGTTTGAAGTTGCGTAAATCGTCTTGTGCGGATTTAGCTTGGGGATGCACTTCAGGGTAGGCGGCGACTTCGATATGAAAATGGTTGCCCGTCTCCGTGCGAATAAACTCAACTAATTCATTGGCATATTGGAATTCGCCGATGCTCGCCATGCCAGATGGCATATCGCCGCGCAACGTGACAATGCGACGCACGCCTTGGGCTTGGTAGGTTTTTAACAGCGAGCGGATATTGTCGCGGGTGGAACCCACGCAGGATAAATGCGGGGCAACCTCCGATCCTTCGGCTTTAATTTGTGCGACGGTTTGTAGGGTACGCGCTTGGGTCGAGCCACCTGCCCCAAAGGTGACCGAATAAAAAGCAGGGTTCAGCACCGCCAATTGTTGGCGGGTGAGGACGAGTTTTTCCATGCCTTCCGTGGTTTGTGGCGGGAAAAATTCAAAACTAAAAAGTGGTTTACTCATGGCAATCCCTTATGATTTCTTTAATAATTGGTTCGCTGCGGCGGACAACGCCCACGTAAAAATACTGTAAAGCACCGCACCCAATACCCCGCTCCAAAAGCTATCGACCACAAAATCCCGCAATATCGACCCGACCAGCCAGAACAACAAACCGTTAATCACAAAAATAAACAGCCCCAGCGTGAGCAAGGTGACGGGCAAGGTGAGCAGCAACAATAAAGGGCGGATCAAGGTGTTGACCAGCCCCAATAAAAATGCCGCCACCAGTGCTGCCATAAACCCTTGCAGATGTATGCCAGGGACAAAATTCGCGACCGCAATCAGAGCCAGCGCGTTCAACACCCAAATCAGTAAGAGTTTCATTTTGCTTTCCTTGTGCGTGGTGGATCGGTGCGACTGCGTAGTGCCGCCGCATAAGCGCGTTGACACCATACTCCCATGTCGGCGGGGGATTCTAAACATTCTGCGGGGGCTGACCAATAGGACAGTTGCACGGTGCGTCCAGTACTTTGATACACAAACGGCGCGCTGCCCGCGTGTTCAAATTGTGCCAAATTTGTCGTGTCGGTTTTGAGGTACAGCGTTTCGTGCGCGATCAGTGCAAACATTAAGCCATCGCGATAAAGCCCGTAACCGCCGAACATTTTACGCGACGATACCCTTGCCCAATGCGACATGACCTCCCGCACATACTCAACAAATTCGTTTTGTGGGGAGGTCATGGCTTAACGCGCGGCTAAAACAGCCGTGGGTTTAATAGCGGTAGTGGTTGGCTTTGTAAGGGCCATTTTTATCCACACTGATGTAAGCCGCCTGTTCGTCAGTCAATTCACTAAGTTGTGCATTCAACGTCGTTAATTGCAAACGTGCCACTTTTTCGTCCAAGTGTTTGGGCAAGGTGTAAACGCCAATGGGGTAATCGGCATTGCGCGTGAACAACTCGATTTGCGCGATGGTTTGGTTGGCGAACGAGGACGACATGACGTAGGAAGGATGACCCGTTCCGCAACCCAAATTGACCAAACGACCTTCTGCCAACAGCAAAATCTTTTTGCCATCAGGGAAAATCACGTGATCGACTTGTGGCTTGATGTTGTCCCAAGTGTATTGTTTCAACGAAGCTACGTCGATTTCGTTATCGAAGTGACCGATGTTGCACACAATCGCTTGGTTCTTCATCTTCTTCATGTGGTCGTGGGTAATCACATGGTAGTTACCTGTACAGGTCACAAAGATGTCACCGTATTCACACGCATAATCCATCGTCACGACGCGATAACCTTCCATCGCGGCTTGCAGCGCGCAGATGGGGTCAATTTCGGTTACCCAAACTTGGGCGGACAAGGCGCGCAGGGCTTGAGCCGAACCTTTACCCACGTCGCCATACCCTGCGACCACCGCGATTTTGCCAGCGACCATCACGTCCGTCGCACGCTTAATCGCATCCACCAAGGATTCACGGCAGCCATACAAGTTGTCGAACTTGGATTTGGTTACAGAATCGTTGACGTTGATGCCAGGGAATTTCAATTCGCCGCGTTCGTGCATTTGGTACAAACGATGTACGCCCGTGGTGGTTTCTTCCGTCACGCCCATGATTGCCGCCAAGCGTACTGAGTACCAAGTTGGGTCAATCGCCAATTTGGCTTTGATCGAATCAAACAAGCAAACTTCTTCTTCTGAACCAGGATTGTTCAATAAGGACGCGTCTTTTTCAGCGCGTGCACCCAGATGCAACAACAAAGTTGCGTCGCCGCCGTCATCCAAAATCATGTTGGAATAGCCACCGTCCGTCCATTCAAAAATGCGGTGGGTGTAGTCCCAGTAATCCGCCAAGGATTCGCCTTTGATCGCGAACACAGGCACGCCTGTCGCCACAATCGCGGCAGCAGCATGATCTTGAGTGGAATAGATATTGCAGGAAGCCCAACGCACTTCTGCCCCCAACGCGGTCAATGTTTCAATCAACACGCCTGTTTGGATGGTCATGTGCAATGAACCTGTGATGCGTGCGCCTTTCAACGGTTGGCTGGCGGTAAATTCGCGGCGAATCGCCATCAAACCAGGCATTTCAATTTCGGCAATCGCTAATTCCTTGCGACCCCATGCTGCCAAAGACATATCGGCAACGACATAATCAGTAAAACCGTTTGCAACTGCATTCATAAAGTACTCCATTCATAAAAAGTGAAATGAATGGGTGCAGTTATAACGTGTAAAAAGGCTTCGAGCCTGACGGCAGATAAACCTGACCGTTGCAGCACCCCTCGAAGGGCGCGGATTATAAACGCAAAAGTATCGTTTTGACAAAAATTGCGCAGCGCAGCTTGCGTGACGAGCGCGGATTGATTCGAGTTTGAGTCCCAACCCTAAAAACCCCTTCCTGATTCAGTCTCATAGATGACTAGCTATCGTATATAATCCCGCGCTCTTCAATTTTGAATTTAACGCTTACATGCTGGAAGTTAGTCAGCTCACGTGTCATCGGGGCGATCATCGTTTGTTTGCTGGATTGAGCTTTGCCCTCCAACCAGGTCAAATTATGCAAGTGCAGGGAGAAAACGGCAGTGGTAAAACCAGTCTGCTGCGTACCCTGTGCGGCTTTTTGTCGCCTGAATCTGGCAAAATTCGGTGGGATGGCACGGATATGCGCGAGTTGGCGGAGGATTATTTCGCCAATTTGTTGTACTTAGGTCACCACAATGCAATTAAAGATGAGCTGAGCGGCGTGGAGAATTTGCGGATTTCGGCAGGGTTGGCGGGCATCGCGCTGGATGACAAACAAGCGGTCGCCGCCTTGCGCCGTATGGGATTAAAGGGGCGTGAGCGATTACCCACCAAGGTATTGTCTCAAGGTCAACGGCGACGCGTCGCGTTAGCGCGTTTGTTATTGGGCGAAGCCAAGTTATGGGTGTTGGATGAACCCTTGGCGGCGTTAGATGTCGGAGCGGTCGCCTTGGTGCAGGAATTGATTGCGGAACATCTTGCTGGTCAAGGCATGGTCATTTTTACCACGCATCAACCGTTGGAAATTGCAGGCATGGAAATGCGTAGGTTATCGTTGTCGTGAATACATTATCGGTGTGGCAATTATTGGTGTTGGTGGTGCGCCGCGATTTATTGCTGGCGATGCGTCGGCGCGCCGATGTGTTTACCACTTTGATTTTCTTCGTGATGGTGGTGAGTTTATTCCCGCTGGGCGTAGGGTCGGAAATGGAGCTGCTGCGCAAAATGGCACCTGGGGTGTTGTGGGTGGCGGCGTTGTTGGCTTCGATGTTGTCGTTGGGACGGTTGTTTTCCGCCGATTATGTTGATGGCACGCTAGAGCAGATGATGCTTGCGCCACAATCGCTGTCCATCTTGGTGTTGGGCAAAATGATTGCGCATTGGATGGTGTCAGGCTTGCCGTTGGTGTTGATTGCGCCCGTGCTGGGCATACAATTTGACTTGTCTGTCCCCGCCCAAGGCGTGTTGGTGCTGGGGTTGTTGTTGGGCACGCCTGTTTTGAGCATGATAGGCGGCATCGGCGCGGCGTTGACGTTGGGTTTGCGTGGCGGCGGGGTGTTGTTGTCCTTGCTGGTGTTGCCGTTGTGCATTCCTGTGTTGATTTTTGGCACGAGCGCGGTGTATGCGATTTCGGCAGGGTTGAATGAAGTAATGGTATCGAATTTGGCATTATTAGCGGCGATGTTAATGTTTTCGCTGGTCTTAACCCCGTGGGTTTCTGCGCAGGCATTGCGCATTTCAATGGAGTAATTCTGTGGCAATCAATTGGTTTAAGTATTCTGCACCCAGCACCTTTTATGGTTTGGCGGGCAAGTTAATTCCTTGGTTTGCACTGCCAGCGGCGGTGTTGTTTGTCGTTGGGCTGTATATCGGCTTTTTTGTCGCGCCCACGGATGCGGTGCAAGGTGAAGCCTATCGCATTATTTTCATCCACGTCCCTGCGTCGATTTTGTCCATGTTTTTGTATCTCATCATGGCGGGCTATGCGGCGTTAGGTTTGATTTTCAACACCCGCTTGTCATCTATGATGGCTTCTGCTATTGCCCCAACGGGCGCGCTCTTCGCCTTTATTTCCTTATGGACAGGCGCGCTGTGGGGCAAGCCGATGTGGGGCGCGTGGTGGGTGTGGGATGCGCGACTCACCTCTGAACTGATCTTGCTGTTCTTGTATTTTGGCTTTATTTCCTTGCACGCGTCCATTGACGACCCGCGCCGTGCGGATCGCGCAGCCGCTTTGTTGGCGGTTGTAGGTTCGGTGAATGTGCCGATTATTTATTTCTCCGTGAAATGGTGGAATACGCTGCATCAAGGTTCAACCATTAAATTTACAGGCACGTCCATGCACGTTGCCATGCAAGAAGCCATGTTTATTACCTTGGTGGCGTGTTGGATGTACGCCATTGCCGTGGCACTGACTCGCGTGCGTAGCATTATTCTGGAACGTGAACGCCACACCAAATGGGTGGCAGACTTAGCTGAGGTGAAAGCATGAACTGGGCTGAATTCTTTTATATGGGTGGACGCGGCGTGTATGTTTGGGGCGCGTATGGGGTGACATTTTTGGTGTTCGCCATCGAAATCGTCTTGGTCCGACACAAACGCAGTATTACGTTGCAACAAGTGCGCGAATTGCGCGAAGCAGGAGAGTAAGCATGACCGCAAGACAAAAAAGATTGATGTACATTATCGCAGGGCTGGTCGGACTGAGCATGGCAGTTGGATTGGTGCTGTACGCACTGAAATCCAATGTCAGCTTGTATTTCACCCCCACACAAGTATTTAATAAGGAAGCCCCGCAAGGGCGCAGTTTCCGCATTGGTGGCTTGGTCGAAGCGGGCAGCGTGGTACGTGAAAAAGATGGTTTGTCCGTCAGATTCCGCATCACCGACACGCAAAAAAGTTTGACCGTGGTTTACAAAGGCATCTTGCCTGACCTGTTTAAAGAAGGTAAAGGCGTGGTTGCGCAAGGCAAAATGGAAGCCGACGGCATGATGCACGCCGATGAAGTCTTAGCCAAACATGACGAAAACTACATGCCCCCCGAAGCCGCCGATGCGATTAAACGCGCCGAAGCTGCCAAAGCAGCGGCGAGTGGCGTGCCTGTTGCAAAATAATCTGTAAATGTAATCAACGTCGTCCTAGAAAATGGCTCTATGTGATTTACAGTGGGTGACACAAGACCCCCTCCCCTTCAAGGGGAGGGCAGGGGTGGGGATGGGGTTTTGAGATGAAGGCTTGGCAGTAAATTCCGCCGCCAACATCCGTATCTGGTACAGGAAGCAGGATTTCGGGTGTTGCGGCTTTGGAACAACCCAGTTTGCAAGAAACAGACACGGTGGTCGAAACAATCTGGATGGCTTTACACAACGCGGCGGTTGTACCCCATCCCCACCCCAACCCTCCCCTTGAAGGGGAGGGAGATTGCTCACTTGTACCGCTATGACTCGCATAAGGCCTAGAAAATTTACCTTATAAAATCGAATAATCACACTATGAAAGCAAACGCATGATTCCAGAACTTGGACATTTCTCTTTAATTGTCGCGCTATTTTTGGCGGCGACCTTGGGCACGCTGCCCATCATCGGTGCGGCACGCAATAACGCCGTGTTAATGGGCGTGGCGCGTCCGTTGGCTTACGGGCAAATGCTGTTGATGAGTTTTGCTTTTGCCGCTTTGGCTTACGCCTTTCTTAACAACGATTTCTCTGTGCTGTACGTCGCGCAACATTCCAACTCACAGCTCCCCGCCATCTATCGTTTCTCGGCGATTTGGGGTGGGCATGAAGGATCTTTGTTGTTGTGGGCGGTGTTGTTAGCGTGTTGGACCGCCGCTGTGGCGTTTTACAGCAAACACTTACCGCAAGAAATGGTCGCGCGCGTGTTGGGTGTCATGGGCTTAATCGCGGTGGGTTTCCTGCTGTTTATGCTGTTTACCTCCAGCCCCTTTGAACGCTTATTGCCCGCCGCACTGGATGGTCGCGATTTGAATCCGTTGTTGCAAGATCCTGGTTTGGTGATTCACCCGCCGATGTTGTATATGGGTTATGTAGGTTTTTCTGTGGCATTTGCGTTTGCGATTGCCGCCTTGTTGGGTGGCAAGTTGGACGCGACTTGGGCGCGCTGGTCACGTCCTTGGACGACCGTGGCATGGGTGTTTATGACCATTGGTATCGCACTGGGTAGCTGGTGGGCGTATTACGAATTAGGCTGGGGCGGTTGGTGGTTCTGGGATCCCGTGGAAAACGCCTCGTTTATGCCATGGTTATTGGGTACCGCCTTGATTCACTCCTTAGCGGTCACCGAAAAACGTGGCGCGTTTAAAAGCTGGACAGTGTTGTTGGCGATTGCCGCTTTTTCGTTGAGCTTGCTGGGTACGTTCTTAGTGCGTTCAGGCGTATTAACCTCGGTACACTCCTTCGCCGCCGATCCTAAACGTGGGATTTTCATCCTAACGTTTTTGGTGTTGGTCATCGGCGCATCCTTGCTGCTATTCGCTTGGCGCGCACCCAAAATTGGCTTGGGCGGCAAGTTTGACGCGCTGTCGCGTGAATCTTTATTGTTATTCAACAACGTGTTGCTGTCCGTTGCTTCTGCTTCCGTGTTTATCGGCACCTTGTATCCCCTGTTTATGGATGCGTTAGGTTATGGCAAATTATCTGTCGGCCCTCCCTATTTTGAAGCGGTCTTTGTGCCGTTGATGATCCCGATGGTGTTGATGATGGGCTTGGGTCCGATTGCGCGTTGGAAGAAAATGGCATTGCCCGACTTGGCTAAACGCGTGCAATGGGCGTTCGGTGCGGCGGCGGTGATCGCGGTGTTGCTGCCGTTTGTGGGGGGTAAATGGACACCCATGATTGCTTTGGGTTTGTTATTAGGCTTGTGGATTATTGCCTCGCTGGTGGTCAGTTTAGTGCCGCGTTTAACGAGGGCAGGTACCTTGATGCAACGCATTCGTAAACAAAGTTTGAGCTATTACGGCATGCAATTGGCGCATTTGGGCGTGGCACTGTTTATCATCGGCGTCACCTTGGTCAAAGGTTATGAAACCGAACGCGATGTGCGCATGAATGTCGGTGATGTGGTGCATGCGGGTGGGTATGACTTCCGTTTCGATGGTGTCACAGAAGAAGAAGGTCCGAACTATGTCGCAGGTAAAGGTCATGTGGTGGTCAGCAAAGACGGCAAGCGCGTGACGGAATTATTCCCTGAAAAACGTCAATACAATGTGTCGGGCATGCCGCTGACAGAAGCGGCGATTGAGCCTGGCATCATTCGTGATTTGTATGTCTCTTTAGGTGAGCCGATTCCTGAAGCAGAAGGTGCGTGGGCGGTGCGGGTGTATATCAAACCGTTTATCGACTGGATTTGGCTGGGATGTTTATTCATGGCATTGGGCGGGGTGCTCGCCATCAGTGACCGCCGCTACCGTATTCATAAGCAAACTAAGGAGCAAGCAGCATGATGCGTTTCATATTACCGTTTGTGATTTTTGTGGTTTTGTCGGTCTTTTTGTACAAAGGACTAGGACGTGACACCAGTGAAGTGCCGTCGCCTTTGGTGAATAAGACTGCGCCTGCTTTTGTATTGCCTAAACTAAACGAACCCGATCAGAAATTTTCCCCCGCCGACATGAAAGGCAAAGTCTGGTTGCTGAATGTATGGGCTTCGTGGTGTGGCGCGTGTAAAGATGAACATCCTATTTTGATGGAATTGTCCAAGCAAAATATCGTGCCTATTATTGGGCTGGATTACAAAGACAAGCGCGAAGATGGTCTAGCCACACTGCAAAAAGCGGGTGATCCTTATACTCTGACCATCGCAGATGTCGATGGCAAAGTGGGTTTTGATTACGGCGTGTATGGCGTACCAGAAACCTATGTGATTGATAAACAAGGCGTGATTCGCTACAAGCTGATCGGTGCTGTCAACCCCGAAAATCTAACGCAAACCATCTTGCCCTTGGTGAAGGAGTTGCAAGCCAAATGAGATACTTTTTGATGGCACTGTTGTGCTTGATGCCCATGTTTTCCCACGCGGGCGAAGCGCAAGACATTGCGGATGATCCCGTGATTGAAAAGCGCATGATGCAGTTGGCGGAAAAGGTGCGCTGCTTGGTATGCCAAAGCGAACCCGTGTCCAATTCGCATTCCGATTGGTCCAAAGACGTGCGCCAAATCATGCGTGAAAAAATGAAAGCGGGGGCGACCGATCAAGAAATCATGGATTTGCTGGTCGAGCGTTTCGGTAAGTCGGTATTATTTGACCCGCCTGTGGACAAAGAAACCATGCCGCTGTGGTTAGCCCCGTTTGTGCTGCTGGCACTGGGCAGCGGAATATTGATTTTTCAATTACGCAAACGCAAATCTCGCATTGCGAACGAACCCACGCTCTCGGCCGAAGATGCGCAGCGCGCAGCGGACTTATTGAAGCAACAATAAACGATTAAAAAACATGACTTTAACAATCACTTTTTGGCTTATCTGTGCGGCGATGCTGCTGTTGGGCGTGCTATTTGTGGCGGTGCCTTTGTGGCGCGGCAACGTGACGGATAACGATGTCTTGCGCGATGCGGCGAATTTGGACATTCTGCGCGATCAATCCTCTGAGATGACCGCTGATTTAAACAATGATTTGCTCACGCCAGCGGCTTTTGACGAAGGTCAACAAGAGCTGCAAACGCGTTTGCTGTCGGAAGTGAAGACTACGCAAGCGGTCATTGCCGCACCGCGCAATCCAGCAAAAGTATTGGCGATGGTGTTAACGGTGCTGATTCCTGCTGCCAGCGTCGGGCTGTATTACAAACTGGGACAATTGGATGCGTTGTTGCCGCCCCCGAAAGATCAAATCAGTACAGCGGATGGTTCAGGTATTATTCGCTCAGAAACGGCGTTGCAAGCGTTGGAAGAAAAGCTCAAAAAATTCCCTGAAAGTCCAGATGACTGGCTGCAATTAGGACGTTCTTACGCCGAGCTAGAACGCTTTGATGATGCCGTGCGCGCCTATGAACACCTCGCTACACTCGTGCCAAATGAGCCGCAAGTGTGGACGGGATATGCCGATGTGTATGCCATGAGCAAGGGGCAAACTTTAAAAGGCAAGCCCACCGAATTTTTGAACAAAGCCTTAGCACTCGACCCCCAAAACACCACCGCACTGGCATTATCTGGCTCGGCAGCGATGGAACGCGGCGATTACGAGGCGGCAATTATCCATTGGCAAAACCTGATCAGCCTGTTGCCCGCCGATTACCGCGATGTGCAAATGATTAAAGATGGCATCAAATCGGCACGGCAATACTTGGCAATGCAAGAGGGTGGCAAAGCAAAGTTGGCTAAACTGCCCACCTTGCCTGAAGCGGAACGTGTGGTGCCAAATCCACAAGCAGCGGTCAGCGGCAAAGTGTCGCTCAGTCCCGCGTTGCAGAGCAAAGTCTCGCCCGACGACACCGTGTTTATTTTGGCTCGCGCCGCCACAGGCCCCAAAATGCCGTTAGCAGTGTTGCGTAAACAAGTGAAAGACTTGCCGCTGACCTTTACCCTAGATGACAGCATGGCGATGCAGCCACAATTGAAAATTTCAGGCTTTGAGCAAATCGTGGTCGTGGCACGCGTGTCAAAATCAGGCACGCCGATGGCAACCGCTGGCGATTTAGAAGGTATGACCGCCGAAATTAAACCTGGCACAAAAGGCTTGAGTATCGTCATTGACCAACAGGTGAAGTGAGTATGCGCGACCAAACCGAACCCGCTTTCGCCCACGGCACCCCCGTTAAAACAGGTATTTTACTGATTAACTTAGGCACGCCTGATGCACCCACGCCCCGTGCGGTACGCACCTATCTCAAGGAATTTTTGAGTGATCCGCGTGTGGTGGAAATCCCCAAAGCGGTGTGGTGGCTGATTTTGAATGGCATTATTTTGAACGTGCGCCCCAAAAAATCCGCCGCAAAATATGCCTCGATTTGGTTGAAAGAAGGTTCACCACTGCGGGTTTACACCGCCAAACAAGCCGTGTTGTTGCAGGGCTATCTCAGCTTACGCACCCAAGCCCCTTATGTGATCGAATACGCCATGCGTTACGGCAATCCTTCAATTGCAGATCAACTACGTAAACTTAAAGCTCAAAATTGCCAACGAATTTTGCTGGTACCGCTGTATCCGCAATATGCCGCCAGCACCACGGCAACGGCATTGGATGTGGTGTTTAGCGAGTTGCAACAGATGCGCAATACCCCCGCGCTGCGCACCATCAAACATTTTCATGATTACCCGCCGTATATCAATGCCTTAGCGAAAAATGTACGCGACTATTGGACACTCAATGGTCACCCAGACGTATTGTTGATGAGCTTCCACGGTTTGCCCCAGTACACGCTAGACAAGGGCGATCCCTATCATTGCGAATGCCTGAAAACAGGGCGTTTGCTGGCAGAAGCCCTCCATCTTAAACCCGCGCAATATCGCATCAGCTTCCAATCTAGATTCGGCCGAGCCGAGTGGCTAAAGCCTTACACCACCGCAACCTTGAAGGAATTGGGGCAACAGAAAAAAGCCCGCGTCGATGTGGTTTGCCCTGGTTTTATTGCGGATTGTTTGGAAACGCTGGAAGAAATTGCCATGGAAGGCAAAGCAGATTTCCAACGGGCGGGCGGCGGTGAATACCACTACATTCCCTGCCTCAACGATAGACCCGACTGGATACACGCCTTGACGGATTTAGTGGTAGACAACTTACAAGGCTGGCTGATCGAACCGAATGCGGCTGAATTAGAACAAAGTCGTTTGCGTGCGCTGGCAAAAGGCGCAGCACGATAAGCCGCGTGCGAGCCCAATAAGGTACGAATTTGTCGCAACCACGGAATGATTATTTAGGAAAAATATCATGTTAAACGCAGACTTAACGACTTTTATCCAACACAATGTTGCCGCCGCTTTGGTTGAAGATTTACGCGACGGTGATGTCACGGCGCAACTGCTAGCACCCACTTTACAAGCCACCGCACGGCTGATTACGCGTCAAGCAGCGGTGTTATGTGGCAAAGCTTGGTTTGATACCTGCTTTCAGGCGATGGATCCCGACTGTAAAATTCAGTGGCATGTTCAAGAAGGGGATGCCATGACCCCCAATCAATTGCTGTGTGAAATCAAAGGCAACGCCCGTGCGTTGCTGACCGCCGAACGCAGTGCCTTAAACTTCCTGCAAACCTTATCAGGCACGGCAACCATCACCCGCCGCTATGTGGAAGAAGTCGCGGGGATCAACGTCAAAATTATGGACACGCGCAAAACCTTGCCCAGCCTGCGCATGGCACAAAAATATGCGGTGCAAGTGGGCGGTGGGCATAACCAACGCATCGGGCTATTCGACGGCATTTTGATTAAAGAAAATCATATTGCGGCGGCAGGTGGGATTCCTGCTGTATTGAGCAAGGCTTTTGCCGTCGCTCGCCCCGACACTAGCGTACAAATTGAAGTTGAATCTTTGGATGAGTTGCAACAGGCTTTAAGTGCGGGGGCAAAACTGATTTTGCTGGATAATTTTGACCTAGACGGATTACGTGCCGCCGTCATTCTCACGGGTGGTCATGCAGAATTAGAAGCTTCTGGCGGCATCACCTTAGACACCATGCGCGATATTGCCTTAACAGGCGTAGATCGCATCTCGATTGGTACGCTGACCAAAGACTTAGCCTCCGTCGATTTCTCGCTCAGAATTGTTTGCTAGTCAGATCATTTCCCGCAATTTTCAATTCAAAATTTACCCGCCCATAGGCCGCCGTAGGTCGGGTTTTAACCCGACTTTTGACGTGAATATCGGGATAAATCCCGACCTACGTGATGATTTTGACGTTAAATCGCGTAATTTCTGCGCGCCCACGACCAGACGTTCCTCGATTTTTTGAATTGAGAATTGCTACCCCAACGACTTAAGGTATTTTCTGCGCCACCGCATCGGTGGCAAGCACGAGCCGATTAGCATTCCCGTCAAACTAAACAGCAATCCTACCAATTGCGGTGGCCAATAGGTGTCGGGTTTGAAAATCTCCATGCCTAGCCAGCTCAATAAGCCCAATGCGATGGACAGCAATGCGCCTTGGCTGTTAGCACGCTGCCAATACAACCCAAACACCAGCGGGATAAATGCGCCCACTAAGGTGATTTTGTAGGCGTTTTCCACCATTTTCATAATCCCCATGTCTGAGTGCAGTGCCGACCACAGTACGATAATGCCAAAAGTCAGCACGACAATGCGCATGGTGCGCAACATTTGCCAGTCGCTCATCTGCTTTATGGCGAAGTGTTTGAGGATATTTTCGGTGAACATCACCGAGGGGGCGAGCAAGGTTGCCGAGGCGGTACTCATAATCGCGGACAGCAGCGCGCCAAAAAACAACACTTGTGCGGCAATGGGGGTATGTTGCAAAATCAGCGTCGGCAATACCATTTGCGAATCGGTTTCCACCAGACCGCCAAACACTTTCGGGTCAATCAACATCGCGGACAATGCCAAAAACATCGGCACAAAGGCGAAGAAAAAGTACAACACGCCGCCCAATACCGTGCCACGCACAGCGGTTTTTTCGTCTTTGGCAGAGGTCATGCGTTGAAATACGTCTTGTTGTGGAATGGAACCCAACATCAAAGTCAGCCACGCGCCAATGAAAGGCACCCATTTATCCATGCCGCCCGTCGGAAAAAACACCAACTTCCCTGTGCTGCTGGCGTGTTCCCATACTTTTGCCACGCCGCCGACTTGCCCGTTGATGAGATAAGCGATAAACAACATGCCCGCCATAATCACCGTCATTTGCACAAAATCCAGCAACGCCACCGCCCACATTCCGCCAAACAAGGTGTAGAGCATCACAATGCTCATGCCAATAACCATGCCCGTTTCAGGCGCGATGCCGCCCACCAAATGAAAAATCAACCCCAGTGCCACCACTTGCGCCGATACCCAGCCCAAATACGACAGCATGATGCAGAGGGTCATTAACAATTCGACCACGCGGTTGTAGCGCACACGGTAATAATCGCCGATGGTCAATAAATTCATGCGGTACAACAAGGGGGCGAAAAACAGCCCTGCGAGAATCAAACACAAGCTCGTGCCAAACGGGTCGGCAACCACGCCGCCCAAACCTTCTTTGACAAAGGTCGCAGAAATACCCAACACCGTTTCTGCACCAAACCACGTCGCGAACACCGTCGCCGTAACAATGGGCAAAGGTAAATTACGTCCCGCCACCACAAAATCCCGCGCGGTATGCACCCGCCTCGCCGCATATAAACCGATGCCAACAGACAATCCCAAATATAAAACCACAAACCAAATCAACATAATGTCATCAACTTAGGGTGAAATAAGCCCAATTTTAGCAGCGATGTCGGCGGTTGGCAGGGGAAATTGCGCACTTAAAATGGAGGGGCGGATTGCAGCAGCCCTTGTGGGGCGTGCAACGCCCCCTACACCGTTTTACGTGATGTCGGGTTAAAACAAGACATACATATAATTATGTTTTTAAAGTAAAAATTTAATTTTATTTGTGGTTATATGTGATTTACAGTAGGTGAAACAAGACTCCCCCCCCCTTCAAGGGGAGGGAGATTGCTCATTTGTGCCATGATGACCCACTATGATTCACATAGAGCCAATTAAAGTTGTGTAGACACCTATGGCGATGTGAGTACCCAAGTTTGTTTGTGCAGTATTGCGACTTCGATTAAAATAGGTCGCGCTATCTAGGCAGTCTTTGCTGCGGCAAAGCTGGTGAGAGGCGATCAGTGTTGGGGATGAGGTTGCGACCTCGTGTAGTGGGTAATGTTACGTTTAACTTTTAGGAGAATGAAAATGAAACGACAAACAGGTTTTACGTTAATTGAGTTGGTCATGGTGATTGTGATTTTGGGTATTTTAGCGGCGGCTGCACTGCCTAAATTTGTGAATTTAAAAGGGGAAGCACAAAGGGCGGCGTTAGAGGGGGTGGCTGGGTCGTTGAATTCGGCACTCGCCATGAATCGAGCAATTCGTGGATTAAATCCAAACAGCGGGGTGACGACGGTTCAGGGAAATGCGCTTCCGAATCAAGCTTGCACGATTATTTTTAATGGTATTTTGCAAGGTGGGCTGCCTGAACCTTATTTTACGGCGACCAATACAGAGAACAGCAATAATGGTACGGGTGGGATTACGATCGCGGGTAACGCCGTGGTGCCTAAAAGTTGCTTGCTTGGTGATGGTGTCACATCAATGGTTGTACCTGTCTATGCCATTCCATAAAATCTTAAAAACAGCTTAGTCAATTTAGCGTATTGCCTGAGTTGATAGTGGTCAGCCATTTGTAAGCCGTCTTGTTTTGGCATATAGTTCGCCCGCTTTAAAATTTACTGCTGCGGCAGGGGGCTTTTAAAGTAGGCGATTTAATGTGATAAACGAGGTTGCGACCTCCATACTTAGGGGCATAAAATGAAAAAACAATTAGGATTTACCTTGATTGAGCTGGTGATGGTGATCATTATTTTGGGGATTTTGGCGGCAGCAGCGATGCCAAAATTTGTGAATTTAAAGACCGAGGCAGCTTTGGCAGCAGCACAAGGTGTGGCGGGTGGCTTGTCTGAGGGCATCAGCATCAATTATGCCGTGCGGAGTTTCAATGGGGTTAGTGGTGTGAGAATCGCAAACTGTAACAATGCCAGCGCAGTGCTTGAAGGAGGTTTGCCAGCAAGTTATGTCATCGCCCCCCTTGCGGTGGCAGTGGGGGCAACGGCAACCTGTAGCTTGACTTCACCCAATGGCGCAGCGGCACAAAACTTTAAGGTGATCGGGATTAACTAAATTGAACTTGTGGTTAACGCTTGCCTCCCTTCTCCCGCTTGCGGGAGAAGGGCTGGGGATGAGGGAGTTTGAGCTGTAGTCACATGATTTAGTACGCAACACCCCTCACCCTAACCCTCTCCCGCTTGCGAGAGAGGGAATGTTTAGCTTGCGGCGAATGCTTTCTCCCTTCTCCCGCAAGCGGGAGAAGGGCTGGGGATGAGGGAATTTGAGCTATAGTCACATTATTTAGTACGCAACACCCCTCACCCTAACCCTCTCCCGCTTGCGGGAGAGGGAATTAAAAGTTGTGTAGATACTTAATAATGTAATAGTGTTGTGATTTCATCAAGCAATGACGTTGCATTGCGTGAAATTTCAGTGTAGAGTTTGAATTGTCAGATGAGCTGCTGCGGCGGCTTGGATGATGTAGGTGTGTCAGTGGTACTTTTAACGAGACTGTGGTCTCAAAACAAGGAGTTTTAAAATGAAAAAACAATCTGGTTTTACTTTAATTGAATTGGTCATGGTCATTGTGATCTTGGGTATTTTAGCTGCGGCAGCGTTGCCAAAGTTTGTGAATCTGAGAGGCGAAGCTCAGTTGGCGGCGATACAAGGCGTTGCAGGTGCACTTTCCAGTGGCAATACCATCAACTACGCGGTGCGTAGCTTGAATCCAGCCAGCGGCGTAGCAATTGCGGACTGTAGCAATGCCAGCGCGGTGATTGAAGGTGGTTTGTCAACAAACTATGCCATCACTGCGACTGCAATTACGCTGGGGACGACGACAACTTGCACACTTTCAACCAGTGGTGTCACACCCACACTTACCACTACCTTTAGCGCAACAGGTATCTAACCTCTTGGTCTAGGTGGTAAGTTGTGCAAAAACGGGCATCTTAGGATGCCCGTTTTTTTATGGTCAAAAAAACGTCATACCTGACTTATTTTGGCAGTATCACTGGAGCGGAAATCCGCCAAACAATAGGATTATTTCATTTAAACAAGGAATTGCGATTTTGGCTTGATTTTTGCTTAAGGTAAAAGCGCGCATCGGCAGCCAACCCCATTCTAGGAGATAAAAAATGAAAGCATTACAACAAGGTTTTACCTTAATTGAGTTAATGATTGTGGTCGCGATCATTGGCATTTTAGCCGCTGTGGCGATTCCCGCTTACGGTGACTACACCGCTCGTGCGCAAGCCGCAGAAGCGATGACTTTATTGGATGGCTTGAAAACCCCCATGACAGAAGCCTACACCACCGATGGCTCATGGGATGTGACCGCGATTAGTGCGGTTTTATCGGGTAAATATGTTTTAAGCATTATTGATTGTAATGCCCCTGGTGGCAGCTGTGCTGCGGCTGGTGCACGACCTACACCAGCAGGCGTAGGGACGACCGTTGTTCAGGCAACCTATAAGGCAACTGGGGTGAACAACAAAATTGCAAGCAAGAAAATCCACATGCTTTACAACCCCGTTACGGGTTCATGGACTTGTGCCAATGGTGATGGTGCGAATGATGTAGGAACGGATCCTGCGACGACACCCAATGTAACCGCACTGATTGGTGCATTAAATAGTCGCCTACCCGTTAATCTGGTTCCAAAGTCTTGTAACGCTACGCTGTAATACTTTTGGTTGCGCAGCACGTTTTCTGCGCAATCATTTGCCCAAAAAGGGGAAGCTTCGGCTTCCCTTTTTTTCGTCCTGCTAAACGAGATTGCTATTTATAAGCATCCTCTCCCTTGAGATTCAACGGAGCAAAACCCCAAGCAAGCTAATGCAGCGGTTGACATCTTTTCCTAAAACGCGGAAACTGCGCGCCAGTGCCGATTTGACATCAGCTTGCGGGGCACTTAAAAAATTCCAGCTAAAGCGAGACCACCCGTTCCCGCTTTGGCCAAGCGGGTTTTGTTTTTTGGGGACTATCTTGAGCACTCTCATCGCCACCGCGCAACGCGCAATTTTTAATACGCCGCTGGTGTTTCGCAGCGGTGCGGTCTTGCCGCATTATGAAATGGTTTACGAAACCTATGGCACGTTAAATGCCGATCAATCCAATGCCATCCTGATTTGCCACGCGCTGTCTGGGCATCATCATATCGCGGGCAGCTATGCCGATCAGCCGAAAAATATCGGCTGGTGGGACAATATGGTGGGTGCGGGCAAGCCGATTGATACCGATAAATTTTTTGTCATTGGCTTCAATAATCTGGGCGGTTGTCACGGTTCAACAGGACCGGTGTCACTCAATCCTGAAACGGGACGGCAATATGGCTCGGATTTCCCCCTGATTACGGTACAGGATTGGGTGGAATCGCAAGCGCGGCTGGCGGATTTGCTGGGCATACAACAATTCGCGGCGATCATAGGCGGCAGTTTAGGCGGGATGCAGGCATTGCAGTGGTCGTTAGCCTATCCAGAACGCGTGCGGCATGTGTTGGCGATTGCCGCCGCACCGCGCTTAACCGCGCAAAATATCGCCTTTAACGATGTGGCGCGCAATGCCATCCTGACCGATCCTGACTTTCATGGCGGCAACTTTTATCAGCACGGCGTGGTGCCGACGCGCGGTTTGCGGCTAGCACGGATGTTAGGGCATATCACCTATTTGTCGGATGATGCCATGGCGGATAAATTCGGGCGGCTGTTACGCAATGGGCAGTTCCAATACAACTATGAAATCGAGTTTGAAATCGAGTCGTATCTGCGCTATCAAGGCGATAAATTTGCCGCGTATTTCGATGCCAACACCTATTTGCTGATGACCAAAGCCTTGGATTATTTTGACCCTGCACACGATTTTGACGGAGATTTGAATCAGTCCTTTGCGCGCGCCAAGGCAAGTTTCTTGGTGATTTCTTTCACCACGGATTGGCGTTTTTCACCCGAACGTTCACGCGAAATTGTGCGCCCTTTGCTGCACAATGACCGTAATGTGAGCTATGCCGAAATCACCTCTGCCCAAGGGCATGACTCTTTCTTGATGGAAAATGCGCATTACTTCGAGGTCATGCGCCATTATCTTGACAACGTCGCCAAGGAGTGCGGACATGAGTAATCGTTTAACGACTGAACGTCCTGATTTTGCGGCGATTGCGGCGTGGATACCGCAAGGTGCATCGGTGTTGGATTTAGGCTGTGGCGATGGCAGTTTGCTGCGATTTTTGCAAGAAACACGCAGCGTGCGCGGCTATGGGGTCGAAATTCGGGACGCAGACATTGTCTCGTGCATCGCCAATGGCGTAAACGTGATCCAGAACGATTTGGATGCAGGTCTAGCTGACTTTGAAGACAATCGTTTTGACTTTGTGATTCTGTCGCAAACCCTGCAAGCCACGCGCTATACCGAAGCCTTAATGCAAGAAATGTTGCGGGTGGGGCGGCAAGGCATCGTCAGTTTTCCCAATTTTGCCTACTGGAAAAATCGCCTCAATGTGCTGTTCGGCAATATGCCCGTGTCCAGCGAACTGCCTTATCAGTGGTTCGATACGCCCAATGTGCATTTGTGTACCTTGAATGACTTTGAGCATTTTTGCCAAGACCATCATATCGCCGTGCTAGAAAGACGCGTGATGACGGGAACGGAACCTGTTCACTTCCTACCGAACCTATTGGGCAGCACCGCTGTTTATCGCTTTCAACGGGCGGTTTAGGGGCTGTCATTCACATTTTGACCGTGGGTACGACAGATTCGTACATCGCCCGACAGGGCGAAAAATAAAGGTAAGACGGGAATGGCACTTACTTAAGCCAAATCATCGGCAAACTCCCTCCTCTTCAAGGGGAGGGTTGGGGTGGGGATGGGGGTATGTGCAGAGAACGAACCCATCCCCATCCTAGCCAAGTAGGGTGCGCCGTGCGCACAGCGCACCCTACCGCCATAACTGCGATGAGTTATGTAGATACCTATGGAGTGAGGGGTAATGACCTATCTTGTTGAACTTCCCTATCACCGCGATGCGAGCGGCTATTTTGCGGCGTTGATGGATTTGCCTTGGGCGGCGTGGTTAGACAGTGGGGGGATGGGGCGTTATGACATTTTGACCGCCGCACCCGCACGCACGATGCAGTTAGATCACAGCCATCCAGACCCCTTTGGCGCGCTGCGTCAAGCCCTAGGCGCGCCTTTGCTGCCACTGACCGACATTCCCTTTGCGGGTGGGGCATTGGGCTATTGGGGCTATGATTTATCGCTTGCGCCTGATGCGAAACCAACTGACGCTGCCCCCCCCGACATGGCGGTGGGGATTTATGACTGGGCGGTGGTGGTTGATCATCAACTACAACGCGCTCGATTGGTGTCACGGCTGCGTTGCGCTGAAACGGCAGCACAGCTTCCCGCGATTTTGGCGCGTTTATGCAATCCGCCACCGCTTCCGCCCAGCACGTTTCAAGTTCAAGGCGAGGTGCGTGCTAATTTTACCCGCGCAAGCTACGCCACCGCTTTTGCCCGCATCCAGCATTATTTGCACGCAGGCGATTGCTATCAAATTAACCTCGCGCAACGTTTTAGCGCAACCGCCACGGGCGATGCGTTTGGCGCGTATTGCGACCTGCGCCAACGCAGTCCCGCGCCTTATTCTGCCTTTCTCAACTTTCCTGACCTACAGATACTGTGCGCCTCACCCGAACGCTTTTTGCAGGTCACTGCAGGCAAGGTGGAAACCAAGCCCATCAAAGGCACGCGTCCACGGGGTTCAACCCCGCTGCAAGATCAGCAATTGCGTGAATCATTACGCCACCACCCCAAAGACCGCGCGGAAAACGTGATGATCGTGGATTTATTGCGCAACGATTTAAGCCAAAGTTGCACCACGGTGCGCGTGCCCAAGCTGTTTGAGATCGAAAGTTTCGCCCATGTCCATCATCTGGTGAGTACCGTCACAGGGCAGTTGCGCACGGGGTGCGACGCGCTGGATGTGCTGCGCGACTGCTTTCCTGGCGGGTCGATTACAGGCGCGCCCAAACAACGCGCCATGCAGATTATTGCCGAACTCGAACCGCATCGGCGGGGCGTGTATTGCGGCACAATCGGCTATGTGGGGTTTGACGGCAAGATGGACACGAACATCGTGATTCGCACCTTGGTCTATCACCAAGGCGAAATCGCCTGCTGGGCGGGTGGCGGCATCGTGGCGGACTCACACGTTGACGCGGAATATCAAGAAACATTAGACAAAGCGGGCGCGATGTTGGATTTGCTACAACGCTACCGATAAGTGGTTGCGTACAAATAACTGGATATTGAGTTGTTAGTCGTTAGTTGGCGGAGTGAAAGATTTTTCTCATCCTATTGAATATATTATTAAAAATATAGCATCAAGCAGACTCACCGCATTAACTAGCGACTCATAACGAACAACTAACAGCTTAAAATACCCGAAAATTTAGGCGCGGGGGTTGCTCATTCTGACTAAACAGCGGGGTTGAGTGGGGTTGTTTGACTCAGCCCGCTCTGGTCGTCCAGTATTTTTACGCCTGAGGAGAAAAACAAGTTCAAGAGTACAAATTTGCGTAAATAAAAAATTCACTTGACCCCTTATTTTAGGGGTGGTTAGATTAGCGCATTGTCTCTCTGCGACGGGAAGATACATACATTTTCACTCCGCTTAAGCATCATTTGTTCAATGTGTCATTCTTGAAAGTGTGTATATGGTCAGTCAAATTCACACCGCGTATCTGGATCCGATTTTGACGCGGTATCAGCACAATCCCAACCATCTGCTACAGATATTGCGCGAGGCGCAGGAGTCTTACGGCTATATTCACGCCGATGCGATGGGGTATCTTAGCCAGCAATTGAGCTTGCCGCGTGCCAAAATTGCGGGTGTGGCGGGGTTCTATTCATTTTTGTCCGACCAACCGCAGGGCGAATATCGCGTGCTATTTTCGGACAATATCACCGACCGAATGTTGGGCAGCGTAGACTTAATGACCCAATTTTGCGCGCAGTTGTGGGTGGAAGCGGGCAAGGTGTCGGAAGATGGCTTGCTGAGTGTGGCGACTACCTCTTGCACGGGGCTGTGCGATCAAGGACCTGCGATGTTAGTGAACAATATCGGGATTAACCGTTTAACGCCCGAACGGATTACCGCCATTGCGGAGCTGATACGGGAACGCGTGCCTGTGTCCGCTTGGCCTGCGTCATTTTTTGCCATTGAGGACAATATCCAGCGCAAAGACATGCTGCTGAATGGCGAGTTTCAATCTGGCTCGGCATTGGCTGCGCTGTTGCAGCACGGGAACGATGCGACTTTGCGGGAAATTCAAATATCCAAGTTGCGCGGGCGCGGTGGCGCGGGGTTTTCAACAGGTAAAAAATGGGAGTTTTGCCGCGATGCGCAAGGCGACGCGCATTATGTGGTGTGCAACGCTGACGAAGGCGAACCTGGGACGTTTAAAGATCGTGTGTTGCTGAATCGCTATGCGGATCAGGTGTTTGAGGGCATGACGTTGTGTGCGCGTGTGATAGGTGCGAAGCAAGGTTTTCTGTATTTGCGCGGCGAATATCGTTATCTGTTGGCGCAGTTGCAAGCGGTGCTGCAACAGCGTCGATCACAAAATCTGTTGGGGCGGAGCATTTTAGGACAGACGGATTTTGATTTCGACATTGAAATTCATCTGGGCGCGGGCGCGTATATTTGCGGGGAAGAATCCGCGCTGATTGAATCCTTGGAAGGCAAACGTGGCACACCGCGCAATCGCCCGCCCTTCCCTGTGACGAATGGTTATTTGAACCAACCTACCGTGGTGAATAACGTTGAAACCTTCGCCGCCACCAGCTTAATCGCGGTCAAGGGGGGCGAGTGGTACGCGTCTATCGGCACGGCAGTTTCCAGCGGCACCAAAATCCTGTCGGTGTCGGGCGATTGCGCCCGCCCAGGTTTGTACGAATATCCTTTTGGTGTGACCGTGGCGCAGGTGTTGGCGGATTGTGGGGCGGAAGATACCCAAGCGGTGCAAATCAGCGGCGCATCGGGTATGTGCCTCGCACCCGCTGAATTTAATCGACAAATTGCTTTTGAAGATATTCCCACAGCGGGCGCGTTGATGGTGTTTGATCAAAGTCGCGATATGTTTGAAGTGGCGCGCAACTTCGTACACTTTTTTGCGCATGAAAGCTGTGGTTTTTGTACGCCCTGCCGCGTGGGCACGTCTTTGTTAGCGAATATGATGGACAAGCTGGCGCAGGGACGGGGATCGCCTTATGACTTTGCCGAGATCGAAAAGCTCAATGGGCTGTTGCAATCCACCAGCCATTGCGGGCTGGGACACTCGGCGTGTAATCCTGTGTTGGACACCATCGCCAAATTCCGCCCCGCGTATGAAAAACGTTTGGCAAATCAAGATTTTGTACCCGCATTTGATTTGGACTACGCCTTAACGCAGGCACGCCAAATGACGGGGCGAGATGACAGCGGTGCACATTTTGAATCAACTTAAACTAAAAGGTTTTGTGGGTACGAATTTATTCGTACCGATGTGTGAATGACGATAGTATTTTTTCGCCCTTGCGGGCGATGTACGAATGAATTCGTACCCACATTTAAAGTGGATGGTTGGATAAGAGGATCACAGCAATGAACCAAGATAAGTTAGAGACTTTTACCTTAGACGGTCAGCCCATTCCGTTTAGTGCGGGGCAGACCATTATTCAGGCGGCGATGGCGGCGGGGGTTTATATTCCGCACCTGTGTTTTCACCCTGAATTCAAGCCACACGGCTCTTGCAAGCTGTGTACGGTCAAAGTGAATGGGCGGCAAACCGCATCATGCACGTACTTTGCACAGGCTAATCTGGTGGTGGAAAGCAACATCACAGAGCTGAATGACGAGCGGCGCGCCTTGTTGCAAATGCTGTTTGTGGAAGGCAATCATTTTTGCCCTTCTTGCGAAAAAAGCGGCAATTGCCAATTGCAAGCGACCGCCTATCAACTCAATATGATGTCGCCGCACTTCGATCACTTTTTCCCTGATCGCCCCGTCGATGCAACTCACCCCGATTATTTGCTGGATTTTAACCGCTGCATTTTATGTTCTTTGTGCGTGCGCGCCAGTCGGGATGTGGATGGTAAAGCCGTGTTTGCCCTGTCTGGGCGCGGGATCAAGAGCCATCTGATCGTCAATGCTGAATCGGGCAATCTGGTGGATACGGATTTTTCCAGCGCAGACAAAGCCGCGCATATTTGCCCCGTGGGCGTGATTCTTAAAAAGCGGGTCGGGTTTGCCGTGCCCATCGGGCAGCGTCTTTTTGATGCGCAACCGATTAGTGCGCAGCCGATAGCAAAAGGGGATGTGTGATGAGTGAGCTTGATATTTCAAATTTGCCCTCAACCCCACCCTCTCCCCCAACCCCTCTCCCACAAGTGGGCGAGGGGAGTCAGGTAGTGGGCGAGGGGAATGAAGTCAAGAAGCTGAAAGTGGCGACGACCTCACTGGCGGGGTGTTTTGGCTGTCACATGTCTTTTTTGGATATAGATGAACGGCTATTGGAACTGGTGAAGCTGGTCGAATTTGACCGTTCGCCGTTGACCGACATCAAGCATTGCGGTCCGTGCGATATAGGCATTATCGAAGGCGGCTTGTGCAATGCCGAAAACGTACACGTGCTGCGCGAATTTCGCGCCAATTGCAAAATCTTGATTGCCTTGGGCGCATGTGCGGTCAATGGCGGCTTGCCTGCGCAGCGCAATCATCTGTCTTTGGCGACGATTTTGGAAGAGGTGTATCACGCCCAGCATGGCTTGGTGGATGGCTTTATTCCCAACGATCCTGAGTTGCCGCTGCCGCTGGACAAGGTGCATCCCATCCATGAGGTGGTCAAAGTGGACTATTTTATTCCTGGTTGCCCGCCCTCTGGCGATGCGATTTGGCAAGTGCTGACCGATTTATTGGCAGGGCGTGAACCCGAACTGGGACACGGCTTGATCCATTACGATTAAGAGGACGATATGACCACGAACTTAGAAACGGCGGCACATCCCGAAACGCTGCGTCGCGTTGCCATTGATCCCGTATCACGGGTGGAAGGGCACGGCAAAGTGACGATTTTGCTGGATGAACACAACAAAGTGCATCAAGTGCGTTTGCACATTGTTGAGTTTCGCGGCTTTGAAAAATTTATTCAAGGGCGACCATATTGGGAAGTCCCCGTGATGGTGCAACGGCTGTGCGGCATTTGTCCTGTCAGCCATCAACTCGCCGCCAGCAAAGCCTTGGATGCCATTGTGGGCGCAAAACACGTCACACCCACGGCGGAAAAAAATCGTCGCTTGATGCACTACGGGCAAATTCTGCAATCGCACGCCCTGCATTTTTTCCATTTATGTTCGCCTGATTTGCTGTTTGGGTTTGATAGCGACGTGGCAAAACGCAACATCGTGGGAGTTGCCGAACAACATCCCGAAACCGCCAAGCGCGGCATTTTGTTGCGCAAATTTGGGCAAGAAGTGATACGCCACACCGCAGGCAAACGCATCCACGGCACGGGTGCGGTACCTGGCGGGGTCAATAAATCCTTGACCATCGCCGAGCGGGACATCTTGCTGAAAGACATTTACCAGATGGTCTCGTGGAGTCGCGATGCCGTGCATCTGGTCAAACAATTGCACCACCAACACCCTGAGTTGTACAACAGTTTTGGGGCATTTCGCGCTAACTTTATGTCGCTGGTGGGCTTTGATGGCGGCTTGGATTTGTATCACGGACGCTTGCGCGCGCGGGATGAAAACGGCAAGGTGTTGTTTGATGGCGTGGATTATCAAGATTACAGCCAGTTGATCGCCGAGGAAGTCAAAAACTGGAGCTATATGAAGTTCCCTTATTTGAAAGCCTTAGGCACAGAAAAGGGCTGGTATCGAGTTGGCCCGTTGTCGCGGGTGCAAAATTGCGACTTTATCTCCACCCCGCTGGCAGAAATAGAACGGCGTGAATTTGTGGCGTATAGCGGCGTGATGCCGATGCACGCCCCACTGGGCTACCACTGGGCGCGCATGATCGAAATGCTGCACGCGGCGGAAATGATTAAAGATCTGCTGCATGATGACGATATTTTAGGTTCGGAGCTAATGGCAACGGGCGAGCGCGGTTTTGAAGGTGTGGGCGTGATCGAAGCCCCGCGTGGCACGTTGATTCATCACTATCGCGTCGATGAGCAAGATCTCGTGACGATGTGCAATCTCATCGTTTCCACCACCCACAACAATCAAGCCATGAACGAAGCCGTGCGCCGCGTGGCACAGCAATACCTGCATGGACACGAGGTGACGGAAGGCTTGCTCAACCATATCGAAGTCGCCATCCGCGCTTTTGATCCCTGCCTGTCCTGTGCCACCCACGCCCTAGGCAAAATGCCGCTGCAAGTGGAAGTGCTGGATGCAACGGGGCTATGTTTATCTAACCTGTTGCGCACCAGTGAGGGTGTATTGTCGTGATGCAGAGTGCTGTCATTTGCCTTGAGAACCCAGTTACGATCTTACGGTGATGCAGTGCTTGGGGCGAAAAACCATTGGCATGGAAATAAGGTATAGTCATTTCAATGGCGAACCGCTTTGTCCGTTGGATAAAACATTTGTACAAAAAAATGAGCTGACTCCCCTTAATCAACCACCTCAAAATGAACTTTTGATGCTCAATTGATAGGTCATTCTGCTTGTTTATCGTACCCCTCGCCTACAGATAATCCCCGCCAAACGTAACTACTCAGCCCCCTCTCAAGCAAAGCGGGGTGGGGGCGGGGATTCACGGAAGGTTTGGATTAGCGCATCGAAGATATTTGCACCTTGTTTGTGCAGGGTGGCTAGGTAGGAGCGTATGG
>JBASWK010000025.1:0-24117 GCA_049276435.1 Gallionella sp.
TCTCCCTTCTCCCGCAAGCGGGAGAAGGGCTGGGGATGAGGGCGTTTGAGTTGTCGAACATTATTTAGCACGCAACGCCCCTCACCCTCACCCTCACCCTCTCCCGCTTGCGGGAGAGGGAATTAAAGCCAAATGCTGTCGGGTTACGCGATGATACCGCTAACCCGACCTACGGATCTCATTCAACTTGAAAACCCCGTGACGTAGGTGCGAATTTATTCGCACGGTTTTCGCCTCATCAATCATTACCCAAAAAGCGTGCGAATAAATTCGCACCTACGGGAGGCGGATGGAATCCGCCGCTACTTTCTCGGAAATTAACGTGCCACCACATTCATGCCTGGTTTAATGTCGCTTTCATCTATATAGCCTATCCCCCCAGGAGTGCTTTTAACAAAGTTAATGACCTCGACCGTACTGGACACTTCTGGTGGGGGAATGCCCTTGCCGCTGAAGCGGCGCACGGTCCAGTAGGCAATGTATTTACTGTCGTCTTGATTTAAGAAACGGCGTAAGAAACGATCCCGTAAGGCACCCGAAGTCAGATTTACCGCCGTGATATGCGCACCCGCGACCTCCATGACCTTACCTGTATAGAGACGTTGCACACTGGCGGCATCCAGCTTGCCTACGCTGGCATGAGCAATAATAACGACCTCTCCCGCCTGGGCCTCGCCCAGGGTGACCATCAGGAGTACCGCAAAGAGTTTAAATAGGTGTTTCATCTGGTCTTCTCCCTTTAAAAGATAAAGTTATAAGAGACAGATAACACATTAATGCGCTTATTGCTAGACTGCCCGCCAGGCTGCGCATCCACGAAGCTAGACCCCACCCCTGTTTTGACCACAGACCATTCCGCCTTGATTTTGCTGCTGTGATCCAGCGTGTAAGCAGTCCCCACCGCCCAAGTTTGTTGGTCATATACCACCATCCCATCCGCCATCAGACGCTGAGAGTCATTCACGATGGGTATGAGGGTGGTTGCGCTATTGACGGCTTGATAGAGGGTGCGATTTTTGGTCTGAATTTTGGCGTAGCTTAAGTAAGGTGTCCATTGCTCGAACTCTTTCAATAGCATGAGGTAATAACTGCTGCTGTCAGGACTGAGTTCCGAGTCGGAGTTTTTAAGTCTCACATACTCATCAATGGTGCGAAAGCCATTGCCTAAATCCACACTCATGCCCAAATTAATGATCGTGCTGCTAACTTTCAACAAACTATTCGCAGCAGGACAGTAGTAGTTGCCGATAAATGCAGGGGGGGGATAGGTGCGCACCCTGTGGCGGGAGCTGCAATATAGGTCGAAGCCCCCAGTGATTGACCATTGCGAGGCCGAGTATCAATATAATGCATCCCCGCCATAAAGGTATTTTCACCCTGTTGTAAGTTGAGTCGCAAGCCTTTTGCTTCTATTGCGAGTGGTACAAAAAACTCGCCCGCCGCACCACCCGTTGGGAATACGTTATTGGGATCACGGGCATAAAAACGCCATGAAGTATTCGCCTGTCCCCAGTAGCCATCTAGGGTCAATTCGTTTTCATTCATCGTCCAAGTCTTGGCGAAGGATGCCCCTGTAAAATCGGTGGTCGCAGCGGTGCCGTACACTTCAATCGGCAAACGCGCACTGGCAAACGTGGTGCCGACATCGGCGGTTTCCGAGTTGAGATAAAACGGAATACGCAGTTTACCAACGCGAAAAAGTAGGTCGTCGGTGGGGCGATAAGACACAAACGCCCACGATATTGCTGCTTGCAAAGCGTGATCTACCGTGGGGGAGGACGTTAACTTGGTTTGAAGGGTGGCACTCCATTCGTCATTAAACTGCGCGTTGAATTGCGCGCCAAACACCGTGTCACGTCTGAATCCGCCCGCCGAATTAATGTGCCGTTGATACCCGACATTTTGATCTGATTTGGCAAAACCGACCGTCCCGTAGCCAGACATTGAAAAATCAACCGCCTCGGTTGCACAACTCGCGACAGCCAGTAAGCCGAAGCACGCATAGCGCGTTATATTTTTTGGTGTTTGCATGTGCATGAAGTCCCTTTGAATAGTGTTTTTATGTTAAAACGCGCCGAATTGTATATGATGAAAGCCAGTATAACCAAGCCTTTGTTCGGTCTGTGCAGAAGCTCAATAATCAGTATCTACGCAATTTAAAGTCATTTATTCTCCCAAAAATCGTAGGGTGGGCTGACGGCTTGATCGTCTGCCCACGCGGTTTTTCTCCCTTCTCCCGCAAGCGGGAGAAGGGTTGGGGATGAGGGAGTTTGAGCTGTCGTAATCGTATTGAGTACTCAACGCCCCTCACCCTAACCCTCTCTCGTTTGCGGGAGAGGGAAGCATGTGGCATTTATGGCTTGCCGCGTGGGCATAAAAGCGTGCCCACCCTACATCCTTTCAATTATAATGCGCCTCTTTTTTACCGATTCGATTGGAAAAATTTATGCCTGTTTACGCATATCGCTGCGAGAGTTGTGGCGTGCAACAAGATGTGATGCAAAAAATGCGTGATGCGCCACTGACCACTTGCCCTGAATGTGGCAAGGAAGCTTTTGCTAAACAATTAGCCGCACCAGGGTTTCAATTAAAGGGCAATGGCTATTATGTGACGGACTTCAAAAATGGTAGCAAGCCTAATGCCGCTGCCACACCTTGTGCGCCTTGTGCGGGTGCTTGCCCCGCCGCTCACGGATGAAGCCTGCGGATTTAGAAGCGACAGCACCTTTCGTAATCGAAACTTGGTCTTTGCGGATGAAAAAATACCTGATTACGGGCTTGTTGGTCTGGGTGCCTTTGGGGATTACGCTGTGGGTGTTGGATTTAACCATCACCACCATGGATCAAACCTTATTGCTGCTACCTGACGGTTGGCATCCTGATCGGGTGTTAGGTCATCATATCCCTGGCTTAGGCATTATCCTGACGCTTGGTGTGGTGGGCGTGACGGGCTTGTTGATGCGCAATGTGTTTGGGCAACGTTTGTGGGAGCAATCCGAAAAAGCCATGCTGCACGTCCCTTTTTTCGGTAGTATTTATAAGGGCGTGAAGCAGGTCAGTGACACCTTGTTGTCGGGCAGTGGGAACTCTTTTCGTCAAGTATTGTTGGTGCGCTACCCCCATCCTGATGCGTGGTCGTTGGCTTTTCAGACCACCGTACCCAATGAGGTTGATTCGCAGCTCGCTGATGAGCATGTGGCGGTGTTTATTCCCACCACGCCTAGCCCTGTGAATGGCTTTTATTTTTTCGTGCGTAAAGCGGACACCATCGCCTTGGATATGTCGGTGGATGTGGCATTGCGGGCAATTGTGTCGATGGGGGTCGTGGCAGCCGCTGACCATGCTAAACATCTTACCAGCTAATGCTTTTCTCCCTATCTCCCGCAGGCGGGAGAGGGAATAAACTAATTTAGCAACAACCATTTGATTTTTTAAGATAATTATTATGCGAACACATTATTGCGGTACGTTGAATACCGACCAGTTAGACCAAACCGTCAGCATTTGCGGCTGGGCACATCGTCGTCGTGACCACGGCGGGGTGATTTTTATTGACTTGCGCGACCGTGAAGGCTTGGCACAAGTGGTGTGCGATCCTGATCGCGCCGAGATGTTCAAAATCGCCGAATCCGTGCGCAATGAATTTGTGCTGCGCATCACAGGCAAAGTACGTCGTCGCCCAGCAGGCACGACCAACAGCAACATCACCAGCGGCGAAATCGAAATTTTGTGTCACGAAATCGAAGTGCTGAACGCCGCCGTCACCCCACCGTTCCAATTGGACGATGAAAACTTGTCGGAAAACGTGCGCTTGACCCATCGCGTCATTGACTTACGCCGTCCGCACATGCAGAAAAACATGATGTTGCGCTACAAAGTCGCCATGTCGTTCCGCCGCTTCTTGGACAGCCGTGGCTTTATCGACATCGAAACGCCGATGTTGACCAAATCGACCCCCGAAGGCGCACGCGATTACTTAGTACCTTCGCGTGTTCACGCAGGCGAATTTTTCGCGTTGCCGCAATCCCCCCAATTATTCAAACAGTTGCTGATGGTGGCAGGCTTTGATCGCTATTACCAAATCACCAAATGCTTCCGCGACGAAGATTTGCGCGCCGACCGTCAACCTGAATTCACCCAGATCGACTTGGAAACCTCGTTCCTGAACGAAACCCAAATCACCGCCATGACGGAAGAAATGATCCGCACCGTGTTCAAAGAAACCATGGATGTGACCCTGCCCAACCCCTTTCCGCGCATGACTTACGCGGAAGCAATGTCGCGTTTTGGTTCGGACAAACCTGATTTGCGCGTCACACTGGAATTAACCGAAGTGACCGATGCGTTGAAAGACGTGGATTTCAAAGTGTTTGCAGGTGTGGCAAATTCCGTGGGTGGACGTATCGCGGCGTTGCGCGTACCGAAAGGTGCTGCCTTCAGCCGTGGCGTGATTGATGAATACACTAAGTTCGTTGGCATCTACGGCGCACGCGGCTTGGCTTATATCAAGGTCAACGATGTAACCCAACTGAACGACACGGGTTTGCAATCGCCAATCGTCAAAAACCTGCACGAAACCGCCTTGCGTACCATCATGCAGCGCACGGGCGCGGCAAACGGCGACATTATTTTCTTTGGCGCGGACAAAGAAAAAGTGGTCAACGATGCTTTGGGCGCGTTGCGCAGCAAAATCGGGCACGAAAAAGGCTACACCAACGGCCGTGCATGGGAACCGTTGTGGGTGGTGGACTTCCCGATGTTTGAATACGACGACGAAAACAAACGCTGGTCGGCTTGTCACCATCCGTTCACCGCACCAAAAGACGAACATTTGGCATTCTTGGAAAGCGATCCTGGTCGTTGCTTGGCAAAAGCCTACGACTTGGCATTGAACGGCTGGGAAATCGGCGGCGGCTCGGTGCGGATTCATCAAGAAAAAGTGCAATCGCAAGTGTTCCGTGCCTTGAATATCGGCGAGGAAGAAGCGCAAGCCAAATTTGGCTTCTTGTTGGACGCGTTGCAATACGGCGCGCCACCGCATGGCGGCTTGGCATTTGGGCTAGATCGGATTGTGACCATGATGACGGGTGCGGAATCTATCCGTGATGTCATCGCCTTCCCCAAAACCCAACGTGCCCAATGCTTGCTGACCCAAGCCCCTAGCCCTGTGGATGAAAAACAACTGCGCGAACTGCATATTCGTTTGCGCCAACCCGCGCAGGTGTAACCCTTTGAATCAATGGAGTCTGATCCGAATGACACCTACTTAAGCCAAATCATCGGCAAACTCCCTCCCCTTCACGGGGAGGGTTGGGGTGGGGATGGGGTGTGTGCAGAGAAAGAACCCATCCCCATCCCCATCCTAGCCTTCCCCTTGAAGGGGAAGTAACGGTAGGCTTTGGATCAATGGAGTCTGACCCCATTGATTCTATGGAGTCTGACCCGAATGGCACTTACTTAAGCCAAATCATCGGTAAACTCCCTCCCCTTCAAGGGGAGGGTTGGGGTGGGGATGGGGTATATGCAGAGAACGAACCCATCCCCATCCTAGCCTTCCCCTTGAAGGGGAAGGAACGGTAGTTCAGCAACCCGCACAGGTGTAACCCTTTGGATCAATGGAGTCTGACCCCATTGATTCTACCCCATTGATTCTATGACCCCATTGATTCTAAGCCAAATCATCGGCAAACTCCCTCCCCTTCAAGGGGAGGGTTGGGGTGGGGATGGGGGTTGAAAGTTTGCATCCGTGCGACGTTTTCAACCCCCACCCTAACCCTCCCCCTGCTAGGGGGAGGGAATGTGGCAAGGTGGATTGCCTAGCGGCGAATCCACCCTACGATCAAATGGAGAACTTGATGACTTACGCGAGAAATTTTCTGATCAGCTTGATGCTGATGTTTGGGCTGTTCGGCACGGCACAGGCGTGGGATCACGGGCGTTCTCATCACCATCAACATGACCACGCGGCGCAAACTGCCGTGCTGTCTGAGGTGTGGCTGTCAAGTTTGCCGCCCGAAGCCCGCGACACCTTGCATTTAATCAAACAAGGCGGGGCGTTTCCGTATCCGCGTGATGGCGTGGTGTTTAGCAACCGCGAACGGATTTTGCCTAAGCAACACAAAGGCTATTACCACGAATACACCGTTAAAACGCCTGGCATTTCCCATCGCGGCGCACGGCGAATTGTCAGCGGGGTGGTCGGTGAGTATTACTACACGGGCGACCATTACCAATCTTTCCAACGAATTGTTGTTGGTCGTTAGTCGCAAGTCGTTAGCTGTTAGTTAGCTGACGACAAGTAACTAACGACTAGCAGCGAATAGCTAACGACAAATGACTAACCGCTAACGACCTAAAACTATGGAACAACTGGCACAACATTTAAACGACATGGACACCTGCGGCAGTTATCGCCTCGGTTGTCCGATTGAAGCCTTGGAAGCCGCCGTTGAATTGGCAGATTTCAAGTTATTTACCATTGATGCGCAAGACATCGACGGTAAAGCCGAATTGATTACCGCGATTGCCGAAGCCGCTGAATTTTACGAAGACTTTCCCGCTAACTGGGACGCATTGCAAGACGCGCTGTGTGATATGTCACCCCATATTGCCCCAGGGTATGTGTTTTTGTTTAAAAATGCGTCTGCTGATTTAGGCTTGTCCGAAGACGACCAAGCGATGATTGAAAGTATTTTTGCTGACACCGTGGAATTTTGGCAGCACCAACACCGCGCTTTCTGGATATTTTTCGCCTAGGATTAACATGCCCCCGCCTTTCAAACAACCTGTATCGGTACTGGTGGTGATTTACACCCGCGACTTGGACGTGTTGTTGTTGGAGCGGGCGGACTTTCCCAATTATTGGCAATCAGTCACAGGCAGCGTGGAATGGGGTGAAGCCATTCCCACCACCGCCGTGCGTGAAGTGGGCGAAGAAACGGGTATTGTCGCGACCGATTACGCCCTCACCGAATGGCGAGTGCAAAACCAATACGAAATTTATGCCCACTGGCGGCATCGCTACCCACCGCTCACTACCCATAACCTTGAACATGTTTTTGGTTTGTGTTTGCCTGAGCGCGTCGCCATTACGCTTGCCCCGCGTGAGCACCTGCACTATCAATGGTTGCCTTGGCAGCAAGCAGCCGAAAAAGTTTTTTCGCCGAGTAATCAAGCCGCTATCTTGCAATTACCCAAGTTCAATAGCATGGAGTTTAGATGAGTCAATTAAAATCTTTTGTGATGACGGCTCAGGGATCCGCCGAGCTGGGCAATCCGACGGGGGAATTAACGCCCGATCAATGCGAAATCCTGTCGCTGGTGGATGGTCAGCGCACGATTAAAGATATTAGTCTGCTCGTGTCTTCGACTACTAGTTTGTATTTGAACGAGTTTTTTGAGTATTTGCTCTTAGCGGGGCTGATCGCTGATGCCAGTGAGGTTGATATGCCCATTGAAACAACACACGTACCTTTTAAAAGAGCTGCGTTGACCACACAAGTGTTAAATCAAAATAGACTGCTCTTAACGGAAAATGAGCGTCGCGTGTGTTTAGAGCAGGATTTAAATACGTGCGAAACCGAACTCAGTCAAACGAACGAAGAGTATGTTCAATTGACGCATAAATATAAACGCATCAAGCAGCAAGTATTGACTTACAAGGAGGCGATGGAGAGTCGCATTGTCGCCCAGCAGGCTGAACTTGACAGTGTCTTAAAACAAAACCAGCAGTCGTTAAGCCAGCGCGTGCAACTGGAAGCCGAGTTAAAAGCGTTGCAGGAAGAGTTCGATCAACAACAAGAATTGATGGAACGCAAATCCATGCAGCTTGAAGATGCCGTGAAAGTGCGGATGTCAAAAGAGCGTTTGATCAGCGAAGAGCAGCAGCGACAAAAAATGTTGGTCGCAGATGAAATGGTACACACCCATCCGCGTTATAAAAAAATCCGTCATCTAGATTTTTTTAAACATTTTGGTAATTTAGAACTTGCTGAATTATTGCTTTGGGCAGAGTGGCGGGTCGCCGAACCTAACGAAGTGGTGTTAAAAGAAGGGGATATGGGTACGCCATTTTACGTGGTGGTTTCAGGTCGGTTAGTGGTTCAGAAGGGGCATAAAATCCTCACCATACTCAAGCCAGGCACGCCTTTTGGCGAAGGATTTTATTTGGAACATGAACACTTTTGCCGCAGTGCCAGTGTGGTCGCAAAGACCGATTGCGAGCTGTTACGTATTGATCCTGCGCATTTAGATAGCGCGGAATTAGGCTCCAGAATGCGTATCGCCGAAGCCTTTATGCGCATCCAAACCAAGCGATTACGCGCGGCCAGTCAAATGCTTAAAAACTTGTTAGCGCATAGTTAAGTGGTTGCCTACAAATAACTGGGTATTGAGTTGTTAGTTGTTAGTCGCTAGTCGTTAGTTTTTAGTTGACGAGGTAAAATACCTTTCTCATCCACTTGAGTATATTGTAAAAAATATAGTATCTGACCGCTTTCCAGTATTAACTAGCGACTAACAGCCCAGAATACCCGAAAATTTAGGCGCAGGTGCTTAAAAGAGGGAAGGGTGATGCGCTGCTTGGTGAAAGGTCAAACGTGAAACAAACCATCGCGCCGTCACTCCCCCTATTAAGGTGTTATGTACAAGTAATTGGGTATTGAGTTGTTAGTCTCTAGTCGTTAGCTTTTAGTTTGCGGAGTAAAAATTTATTCTTATCTATTTGAATATATTGTAAAAAAATATAGTACAGGACAGATTTCCACCGTTAAACTAACGACTAACGACTAGCAGCTTAAAATACCCGAAAATTTATATACTGGTACTTAACACCCACATTGGAAAATAGATGCGAGAAAATAAAATTTTTGTCCTCACTCATTTGGGGCAAGTAGCACTTAACAAGTTGGAATGCAATCTTTCAGGGAATGAAAAGCGTTTGATGCAGTTATTGGATGGCAAAAGCACGGTCGATGAGATCAAAAAAACGGCTCCCGCTGCGGTGCGTTATGATTTAGAGCGGTTGTTGAGTGGTTTATTGAACAAACAGTTTATCGCTGAGCTTCAACTGGGCAGCACGCTCCCCGTGCCACAGTCCTCTGATTTAAAGCGTTCTGAAGATACCCTTTCCATGCAATCCTTGTATTTGGAAATGCGCTTGTTAGCCGAAATTGAGAGCAAGCGGCGTGTGGCGGCTGAGCAGGAATTAGAGCAAGTGCGCCTACAATTGACCCTAGCACAAGGTCGTTTGCAAGAGCTTGCGCAAAAGTTTGCCGATCAAAAAGTACATCTTGAAGCGATTTCTGGGGTGAGTCAGGATGATCGCGCCGCACGGGTCAAGCTGGAATCCGAGCTAGGACGACTCCGTATTGAGTTGGAAATCAAGCAGGATGCGATGGATAAAGTCACGGCTGAGATGGATGAAACGGTTCAGCAAAAACTGATTGTTGCGCAATCCGCCGAAAATCAAAGGCGCAAACAAATCAAAATTGAAGCGGAGAATCGGGTGCGCACCCATCCGCAATATGCGCGGATACGGGGCTTGGATTTCTTTAAAAAATTTCGGAATTCAGATTTAGATGCGTTGCTGTCTTGGGCAGAATGGTTGAATGTCAAGGCGGGCGAAACCATTATTTCAGAAGGTGATTTAGGCCTGCCTTTTTATGTGGTGGTGTCAGGGCGACTGGCGGTCGTTAAAAAGCAGCGCACGCTCAGTATTTTAAAAGCAGGGAATTCTTTCGGTGAAATCGCTTACTTGGATGATGAAAATCCACAACGTGATGTCAGCGTGGTGGCGCAAACCGATTGCGAACTTTTGATGTTAGAACCCACTCATCTGGAAAATGCCGAGTTAATGTTGCGGATGAATATCGCAGAAGCACTGGTGCGGGTGCAGGCACAACGGTTGCGTCGCACGGTTGATACCGTGGTGAGAATGTTGGATTGAATTTTAGTCGTTAGTTGCTAGGGTGCAAAGCTGCTCGTGCCAAAAATTTATTCAATACATTCAAATAGATATACTTTTCATGCTAACTAACGACCAACGACTAGCAACGCCCTAGTCGTTAGTCGTTAGCTCCTAGTCGTTAGTTGCTTGGGTGCAAAGCTGTGTGAGAAAAAACTTTTCAATATATTCAAATGGATAAAATCATATTCTCACCATACTAACCAACAACCAACAACCAACAACCAACAACCAACAACCAACAACCAACGACTAACAACCAACGACTAACAACTAACAACTAACGACTAACAGCTAGCACTAACAACTATAATTCAGGGAGAAAATAATTGTGAGGCAAACTAAAATTTTTTCGATCACCTATGAAGGTCGGGATGAACTGGAATACTCGACGGGCATGTTGGTCGGGGATGAGCGGCGGGTGATGCGCTTGATTGACGGCATCAGCAGCGTGGAGGGAATCGGCAAAAAAGTGCCGCCTAGCGTGCGGGTCAATTTGGATGATATTTTTGAGAAACTATTAGCAGCTAGGTTGATTGAAGATACAGGCAAAGGTGCGTTTGATATTCCCTTGAAAAAATTAGCGATGATGTTCGAGGAAAAGGTCGAGGCCGCCATCTTGGCGAGTAAAGAGGCGCATAAAGATATTGTTTCTTTTGCGGAATTAGAGCTGGAACGGCGCGTCGAAACGGAACATAAATTGGCGAGTAGCGAAGCTAAATTAGCCCAAACCAACATGAACTTGGCGTTGGTGACTAATCAGTATGAGTCACTTCAGCAACAAGTCGCGACCTATAAGCAAGGCATGGAAGCTAAAATTACCGAGCAACAAGAGCAGTTGGTGGCGGTGTTAGGGCAAAGTAAAGAGGCGCAAGCACAACGCTTTAAGCTCGAAAGTGAACTCAATCAGATGCGCTCTGATTTTGTGCAAATGCAAGATACCATAGAGAAAAAGGCGGCGCGCTTGGATGAAACATTGCGCTTGCGTATCTTGGAAGAACAACATGCTTTGCAAGTTAAAAAAGAGCAAATAAAAGTCGCTGCGGATGAAATGGTGCGTTCGCATCCGCATTACGCCCGCATCCGTGGGCTGGAATTTTTCAAGGATTTTCGCAATTCCGATTTGGCTGAGTTGCTGCTGTGGACAGAATGGAAAGAATTTAAGGAAGGCGAGCAAATTCTGGTGGAAGGTGAAATGAGCTTTCCGTTTTACATCATCGTATCAGGTAAATTGCAGGTCGTGAAAGGCAATAAAGAATTGATTGTCTTGAAAGCGGGCGAACCTTTTGGGGAAATTTCTTATTTGGACAACGACAATCCGCATCGCAGTGCCAGTGTGGTCGCAAAAACGGATTGTGAATTGCTGTTGCTGGATCCTTCTTATTTAGACAATGCCGCACCGATGTTGCGCATGTGTATCGCAGAAGCGATTGTGCGAGTACAAGCCAAACGCCTGCGTCGTGCCGTCAATATGGTCGTTAAACTCTTGGTGGATAAAAATGCAGAAGTTGACCTCTAATCCCGATACCCTGATCGAAATTCCTTATGATCACCCAGGGTGCCGCACCGCTGCCGCGTGGGCAAAAACCCCGCGTGAACCCGCACCCGCAGAAAAAGCCGCGCTGATCGCCCACATCAAGGACATGCTCATCGCGCAAAATGCCGTGCTGGTGGCGCATTACTACGTCCATCCTGATTTGCAGGATTTAGCCGAAGCCACGGGCGGCATGGTGTCGGATTCCTTGGATATGGCGAATTTTGGCTATCTACATCCCGCCCAAACCATCGTGGTGGCGGGGGTGCGCTTTATGGGCGAAACCGCCAAAATTTTGAGCCCTGAAAAACGCGTGCTGATGCCTGATTTGGATGCGACCTGTTCGCTGGATTTAGGCTGCCCCGCTGACGAATTCACGGCATTTTGTGATGCCCATCCCGATCACACCGTGGTGGTGTATGCCAATACCAGCGCGGCGGTCAAGGCGCGGGCGGATTGGATGGTGACCAGCTCCATCGCGCTGCCCGTGGTCAAACACCTCAAAGCCCAAGGCAAGAAAATCATCTGGGCACCTGATCGTCATTTGGGTAATTACATTGAGCAAGAAACGGGTGTGGAAATGTTGCGCTGGCAAGGTGCTTGCATCGTGCATGATGAATTTAAAGTCAGCGAATTGCAGGCGTTAAAAGCCGAACATCCGAATGCAAAAGTGCTGGTACATCCAGAATCACCCGCAGCTGTGGTGGCGTTAGCGGATGTGGTGGGATCAACCACGCAAATCATCAAAGCCTCACAACAGTTTGATAATACAGAATTTATCGTCGCAACTGATAACGGCATTTTGCACAAAATGCGTACCTTATCGCCGCATAAAACCTTTATCGAAGCCCCCACCGCAGGCAAAGGTGCCAATTGTCGTAGCTGCGCGCATTGTCCGTGGATGGCAATGAACGGCTTGACCAATTTGGCGGAAGTGTTGGAAACAGGCAAAAACGAAATTCACATTGACCCTGTGATTGGTGAACGTGCTAAATTGCCGATACAGCGTATGTTGGATTTTGCTAAACAAATCAACCTGCCCACCAAAGGCATCGGAAACGCGTAGCTAGCTGTCGCGGTGATGGACGTAGGGGCGCGTTGCACGCGCCCAAGGGCGGATGCAATCCGCCCCTACATAACGTGCAATTTTCGTACCCAACCACTTAAATACGTTCACTTACGGGCTGGATTTTACAAGGAGTGATGATGATACCTTTCAATTGGCACACGCCTTTTTACTATGAGTTTAAGGAAGATCTTAGTACGTTTGAGAGCGAACCCTGCCAGCTCATCTTTAATGATGGTCAAGAGCTGCAAGGAAAGTTAACGCGTTTTTCGCCTGAAGAGGGGATTTTAGAGGTGTTGACCTCGCAAGGCGATCTTTCTAAACCAAGATTGCCTTTCGTGAGTCAACTGCGTCTTCTCCATCCTGTAACGCTCAAAAAAAAGGTCAGTTTAATTGATGAAAGCCATGCGGTCATTTTTGGGACACCCGAAAAGCAAAGCTGTGCTGTTTTATTGAGTAATGGCAAAAATTTGGTTGGCGAGACCATCGGTTTTGTCATGGACAAGTCAGGGTTGTACCTCTTTATGGTAGAGCCCGCAGGAACGGTTATACGTTATTTCATTCCCGCACATGCCGTTAAAAGCTATCGCATCGGTGAAGAGATTGGGCAGATGCTGGTCAATGAAAAAATTGTTACGCAAGCAGAAATTGACTCAGGACTCCAAAAACAGGAACAGCTGCGCACTAAGCGTATTGGGGAATACTTGACCGACGAACAAATCGTCACGCCCGCCCAGCTGCTCGCTGCGATCGAACGGCAATCTGGGGCTAATTTAAGGTTAGGGGAAGTCCTCATCCGAGAGAAGCTCATTACGCCAGAGGACTTAAAAGCCGCGCTGACCAAACAAGGACTCGACAGAAAAAAAGCCCTAGGCGAAATTATCGTCAGTATGGGGATGGTGGATGAGCATACCATCAAGCGTATGCTGGTGAAAAAGCTGGGTATTCCCTTTGTGAATATCAAAAACTTCAATGTTGATCTGAATGCGGTCATGATCGTTCCTGTCAGCTTTGCCATAAAACACACCATCATGCCCTTGTTGCAAAAGGATAAATCGCTGATTGTCGCGATGGAAAACCCGATGCAATGGGAACTATTGAACGAGTTGCGCTTTTTAACCAACTTGCGTGTAGAACCTGTCATGGCTTCCAAGGACGACATACTGCAAGCGATCAAGCGACTGTATAAATCGCCCGCCAGTGTGCAGCCCATCGACGACTTAGCTTCCGATTTGATGCTTGCGGAAGAGGAGGAAGATGCCCCCGAAGAAAGTATTGCCGAGTCGGACAATACGCTGGTCAGACTGGTCAATAAGGTCATTCTGGATGCCTATCATCAAGGGGTATCAGACATTCATGTGGAGACGTACTCAGGCAAGCGCAATACGATAATTCGGTTTCGCATAGATGGCTCACTGAATAAATACTTTGAATTTCCGCCAAATTTTAGAAACGCACTTATCTCTAGAATTAAAATTATGGCGAAATTGGATATTTCTGAAAAGCGCAAACCACAGGACGGCAAAATTGAATTTAAGCTGCATGGTGATGAAAAAATTGAGCTTCGTGTCGCCACGGTACCCACGGCAAACGGCTTGGAAGACATCGTTATGCGGGTGCTTGCCGCGTCTCATCCTATTCCGCTCGCAGAAATTGGGCTTGCCACAGGGGTGTTGGAAAGAGTCAAGTCGTTGGTCATCAAGCCCTATGGACTTTTTCTGGTTTGCGGTCCTACAGGATCAGGTAAGACCACGACGCTGCATTCGATTTTAGGGGCTATCAATACCCCCAATAGTAAAATATGGACGGCTGAGGATCCGATTGAAATTACCCAAGATGGGCTAAGGCAGGTTCAGGTCAATTCACGTATCGGTTGGACTTTTGCGGCGGCGATGCGTAGTTTTTTACGCGCCGATCCCGATGTGATTATGGTCGGTGAGATTCGCGATACTGAAACGGCAAAAATCGCGATTGAAGCGTCCTTGACAGGTCACATGGTCTTTTCAACCTTGCACACTAACGGTGCACCAGAAAGCATGGTGAGATTACTGGATTTGGGTATGGATCCGTTCAATTTTTCTGATGCGCTGGTGGGTATTCTGGCTCAGCGGCTGGCAAAACGATACTGTGAAAAGTGCAAAAAGCCCCACATTGCCTCCGTTGAGGAAATACAAGCATTGGCTCAAGAGTATTGTCAAAACACCCCGCTTAATCCTGATACCCTCTATGAGCAATGGCAAAAATCTTATGCCCATGAAAATGGAACTTGGGTACTGTTCTCCGCACAAGGATGCGCAGAATGCGGCGGTACGGGATACAAAGGGCGAATCGGTTTGTATGAATTCCTCGAAGCGACAACGCCCATCAAAAAATTGATTCAACAACGCGCCACCGTTGAAGCGTTGTTATTTCTCGCAATCAATCAGGGAATGCGCACGTTAAAGCAGGATGGCATTGAAAAAATGCTACAGGGACACACGGATCTTTATCAAATCAGAGCGGTTTGTAATTAGGAAAAAGACGCAAGATAGGCTGCTGCGGACGATGGAGTCGTTCATTGCTAGGCGAGCTTGCTGTTTGGGAGGGTTATGATGAACCCGTTGTAGCAACTTCATGCTGCGGAATCACCTGTGCGACCAATCTCACGCCTAATGCCGCACATACGCGGCTGATGGTGTCAAAACGCGGTTGGGCATTGGGGCGCAGGGCTTTGTATAAGGCTTCGCGCGTGAGACCAGAGGCTTTGGCGATGTCGGTCATGCCGCGTGCGCGGGCAGTCACGCCTAGCGCGTGTGCTAATTCCGCCGCGTCACCTTCTTCAATCACCAAAGTCAAATAAGCGGCGATGTCTTCGTCACTTTTCAGATGTTCTGCCAAATCGAAATCGGGCAAATCGGCAATACGAATTTTTGCGTTCATGGTTTATTCCTCAAAAGTGGTGGCTAATTTAATGGCTTTGGCAATGTCGGCTGCTTGGGTGGATTTTTCCCCGCCGCCCAACATCACAATTAACACTTGTCCGCGTTGAACATAGTAAGTGGTCAACCCTAAATTTTCGTGCATTTCCACAACCATTTTACCTCGCCATATTCCCTCCCCCTAGCAGGGGGAGGGTTAGGGTGGGGGTTGAAATCGTCGCATTGATGCAAACTTTCAACCCCCATCCCAGCCTTCCCCCTGCTAGGGGGAAGGAGTCGGGCAATTGGAAATTTTTAGTATAATTAATACATTATGTTTGTATTTTGCTTTGCAGAGGCAATTTTACACTAATCACCCCATATTTTAGTCGATACATACATTACACAAGACAGGCGGGAGAACGTAGATTAATGCTGTGTTTTCAGCAACGCCGCCCACTGCATTGCACCGCGCCGTAAAGGCAAATCGCCTGCCACTGCCGATAACCAAGCAGCAGGTTCGACGGTCTGTGGCAGGGTTAGCCAATACAAATGATGTCCCTTGCCTGTGCGCAGCGATACGCCCGCCGTGCCAAATGCCAGCAGGCAATCGGGCAGATGATCCCACGCCATGGGTAAACTGACTTGCTCGGATAATGCCAAGGGCGGCGCGGGTTGGCGTGACCACCATTTGCGCGGTGCTCGCAGGGGCGAACTGAGCAATTGCGGTGCGCCAAATTGCGCTTCCAATGCGGTTAATAAACGCGCTTGAAATGCCGCCGCATCGGCTTCCCATGCGGCATCTTGGTCGCCAAATTCCGTCCAGCCCGCCGCTGCAAAACACGCGTCAGGATTGACGGGAGACAGCCAAATCGCCACCCATTGTTGTCCCGCAGTCAGCGGGTAGGTGATGTGTGTGGGGTCGGGAATTGACCCATAAAATGTGATGGCAGACATAAAAATTGAGGGCATCAAATCCAATTAACTCGTATAGCCGAGTTTACAAGACGATGCCCCTAGATACTGCAAATGCAAACGGATTTATTTTTGCACGGCTTTTTTCAGCGCGTCCCGAATCGCATCGGGGGTTTTCATAATGTTCATAAAGCTGTTTGACCCCATCATGCTTAAATCAGGGAAGCTAATCGCGATGCGGAAGCGGGCATACAAGGCATAGACTTTTTTGCCAGAAACCAGCACTTCGTAAGGTAGATGCGCGGTGGATTTTACATCGTGGAAATCAACTTCTTTCATAATGAACTGATCGTCCATATATTTTTGCTTGTCGCTGCCTTTCAAACCCACCCCAAATACGCTTTCTTGCTTGCCTGTCACATCCACGCGATACACTTTGGATACGCCATTTTTGTTGCTGCTTAATTTGCTGTCCACAGCTTGGATGGCTGCTTCATAGCTGTCGTATTCTGCCAATACATCGGGTTCGTCAAAGTATTCCATGCCGATGGTGTAATGATATTTGCGTAATTGTTTTGCGGTCAGCCCTTGCGCGCCAAATTCTTCCACTTTGCCTAATGCCCCTGCCAATGCCGTAGCCACACCGCTCAAATCGCCTTTCATGCGATACGCGTTCGCCATATAAACAGGATTAGTGTAGCTTACCTGCACTGTGCCACCCGCCGCTTCGGTCAAAGACACGCGTTGCACTGCGCCATAGCCCCCAAATTCAGACGCGGCGGCCGTTTTTTTCAAGTCATCGTTGGTGACCACCACAATGTTCGCGCCTGCATACGGCGCGTATTCTCCCACCACGGTGAAGCCTGCTTTTACCAAATCTTGTTTGACTTGGGTTGATTTTTCTGCCAATACCGCTGCCCCTTTGGAGGCCAGCACAAACGGTTTTAATAAGCTATCGGCGGCGAATGCGTGTGTCGCACTGACCAACAATGCGGCGGACAACAGCATACTTTTGAGTTTGACACCTATCATCATGCTTCTCCTTTGGGGGTGATTGAATGCTCAATTACGTTTTGCACCATCGCACTAGAGGCGAGAGTGGGCATGGCAATATGCCAGCTCCGCATTGTTGATTGTGAGCAGGACTTGAGCAATACGCATAAGGGAGTAGCTCTAAAGCGTGTATTGCTTGCTCGACAAGCTTAACCATAGCTTTAATTCCCTCTCCCGCAAGCGGGAGAGGGTTAGGGTGAGGGGCGTTGCGTACTAAATTACGATGATGACACTCACCCCCCCCTTCTCCCACCTGCGGGAGAAGGGAGAAAAGCGTTAGCCACAAGCTCAACATTCTGCCAGAGAGTACTGCAAGGGGGCATGAATATGGCGAGGTAAAATGGATTGTGGAAATACACAAAAACTTAGGGTTGACCACTTATCTATACAGCTTAATCATGCGGGAATGACGGTGAGGCGGCAAGCGTTGTGTAGATACTCATGCTTACTTAACCTAATTGCAATATGAACCCACTACGCTGACTTCTTTATTCATCATTGATAGGAGTAGCGCGATGATTGCCCTCCGTGACATATTGAAGCAACGTAGTCTTTCCGCCGTTTTTCAGCCCATTGTTAGATTGTCAGAAAGCCATATTATCGGTTTTGAGGGGTTGGTACGTGGTCCTGTTAACACGCCATGGCATTCGCCGTCGCATCTTTTTGCAGCCGCGAGTGCGGCGGGGTTGATGCTGGAAATGGAAACATTGAGTCGCCAAGTGGTGATAGCGTCATTCGCTGCGCAAAAATTGCAGGGGAAATTGTTTTTGAATGTTAGTCCTGCCGTGTTGTTGCAGCCCCATTTTAAGCGTGGGCAAACGCTGGCGTATTTGCAAAAATTTGGCATTCACCCCAGTCAAGTGGTGATCGAAATAACCGAAAACCAACCTACCGTTGATTTTAATGCGGTGCGGCAGGCATTGGAACATTATCGAAGCATGGGTTTTCAGATTGCGATTGATGATTTAGGCGCGGGATTTTCCAGCTTGCGCTTATGGTCAGAATTACGTCCTGATTTTGTAAAAATTGATATGTATTTTGTGCAAGGCTCAAATAGCAATCAGGTGAAACAGCAATTTTTACGCTCGATTCAACAAATTGCGCGTAGCTGTGGCACCGACGTGATTGCAGAAGGCATTGAAACCGAAGCGGAATTGCGCGTCATTCGCAACATGGGCATCACGTGTGGTCAAGGTCATTTGATTGCGTCGCCACAATCCGAACCTGTACACACCCTGTCCGAGCAGATGGTTTATTTGTTGCGCGCCGCCCCATCAGAAAAAATCACTCACTCCCCTAACCGCAATCTCACGGTCGAAAGTATTTTGTGTCAGGTCGAGGCGGTGCAGCCAGAGATGTTGATCGAAGAGGTTTTTATCCGATTCTCTGCCGCCAGCCATTTACACGCCCTGCCTGTGGTGAAAAATACGCGTCCCGTTGGACTGATCAATCGTTATGAGTTTATGGACAGTTTTGCCCGCCCTTTTTGGCGTGAGCTCTTTGGCAAAAAAACCTGTGCCGAAATTATGCGAACCTCGCCGTTGCTGGTAGAAAAATCGACCTTGGTGCATGAATTAAGTGGGTTTTTGAGTGAATCTAATGCACAGCACTTGATTGATGGATTTGTCATTACCCAACACGGTCATTATGTCGGCATTGGCACAGGGCAAAATTTATTGCGTGAAATTACCAAAATCCAAATTGAAAATGCCCGTTATGCCAACCCGCTGACCTTGTTGCCTGGCAATGTGCCGATTAGCGAATACATTGATGAGCTGTTGCAACAAGATAAAGCATTTGCGGTTTGCTATGCTGATTTGGATCATTTTAAACCCTATAACGATGTGTATGGCTATCGCAAAGGGGATGAGATGATTCAGATGACGGGCAAGCTGCTCAGTGCGGTGTGTGACCCTCAGCGGGACTTTATTGGGCATATAGGCGGAGATGATTTTATTTTGGTCTTGCAAAGTGAAGACTGGGAAGTGCGCTGCAATCGTGTGCTGTCTGGCTTTGCGCGACGTTCTACCACCTTATTTGCCCCCGAACATTTACTGGCGGGTGGCTATTTGGCGAGTGATCGACAAGGGCGCGTGGTGCGTCACCCCTTACCCACGTTGTCGATTGGGGTGGCTTGGATAGATCCTCAGCAATTTGCTTCGCACCACGAAGTATCTGAAGCTGCCACGAACGCCAAAAAAATGGCTAAGAGCAAGGCGGGCAATAGCTTGTTTATCGAGCGTCGTCGTTATGTTGCCGACGCGCTCACCCTTATTTCATCTCGCTACAAAACTGTGAGACAACCGTATGATGACCTCAGTCAAATCGCTTGAGGTGCCGCACCCGCCGCGTGCCGTCCTCGCAGCCCTTTTTGTCGGTGCGCGGCTAGGGCTGCATTTATTGTACGGTACCTTATTAGCCGTGTTTTATCCGAGACTGTCGCACGATCAACAACAAACCCTGTTGCGAAAATGGAGTGGGCAATTGTTGGATATATTGCACATCACTCGCCACGGTGTCCCGCCTGCGGCTAGCGACCACCCGCAAGGGTTGTTGGTGGTGGCGAATCATGTTTCTTGGTTAGATATTTTTGTACTCAATGCGGTGATGCCGATGCGTTTTATTGCCAAAGATGAGGTACGTGATTGGCCTGTGATTGGTTGGTTATGTCGGCGCAGCGGCACTTTGTTTGTCAAACGTGCCACCCGCCAACATTTGCTCTCACTCAATCAGCGCGTCGCGGATTTGTTAAAACAGCAAGCTGTCATCGGACTTTTTCCTGAGGGGACGACCACGGAAGGAGGGCAAGTAGGCGAATTTTATCCCGCCTTATTTCAAGGTGCGATCGCGGCGGCGGCACCCGTTTTGCCCGTTTGTGTGTTTTACCACGACGCACAAGGTAAACACAGTCAACTTGCTGCGTATACGGGGGAAACCTCACTGCTGTCGTCAATTTGGCGCATCCTCTTAAGCCATGACTTACAGGTCTCGCTGACCTTTTCTGCGGTGTTAAATTTGCCCACAGCCAATCGGCGCACGCTAGCCGCTGCGGCGCAGGCAGCGATAACGCAGTTGCGCTGTGCGGCCGACGAAGCCAACGCGCAGGGCGTGTCATCAACATTGCCCACGCCTTGCTTGCACCCCACGCCATCCCCTCGTTTTTTCTGACGAACACCCTCCGAAAACGTTCCCAATAACGTTCACAGCTTGTTTATTTTTTCATCATGTTGTTGCAATAAAAGCCCCCTAATCTGTCGCTGTCTTTAATTCTTGGGAGCCTTAAATGTTGCAACTGAACCGATACACCGAACACCATACTCCACGTCGTTTGACCGTCAGTTTGGCGCGTACCGCCGAAGAGGTATTAGAAGCACAACGCTTGCGCTATAAGGTATTTGGCGAAGAAATGGGCGCGAATTTACCCAGCGCGGCAGAAGGAATTGACTACGATATTTTTGATAGATATTGTGAACACTTGATGGTACGTGAAAGCGACGAAAACAAAGTGATTGGCACCTACCGCATTTTGCCGCCTGAGCAAGCGCAGAAAATCGGTGGCTACTATTCTGAAACAGAATTTGATTTGACCCGCTTAGATCACCTGCGCGATAGCATGGTCGAAGTCGGGCGTTCTTGCGTACATTGGGATCATCGTAATGGCACAACCATTGCGCAATTATGGAGTGGGCTTGCCCAATACATCCAGCAAGGTGGCTACGAATATATCATCGGCTGTGCCAGCATCAGCATGTGCGACGGCGGTCACATTGCCGCCAGTGTTTATCACAAATTACACCGTCTTTACGCCGCGCCCATCGAATACACCGTTTTTCCGCGCTGTCCCTTGCCACTGCACGCGCTCAACCAACACCTCGATGCGCCCATCCCGCCGCTGATTAAAGGCTATCTACGTCTTGGCGCATACATCTGCGGCAAGCCCGCATGGGATCCTGAATTCAACACCGCTGATTTACTGATTCTGTTGCCCGTCTCGCGCATGACCGCTCGCTACGCTAAACATTTTCTTAAATAACGCCAGCTGATGGTTGGTCAAAGAAGGGCAGGGCTTCTCCCTTCCCTCTTTCCTCTTTTTTCTTCTCCCCGTCCTATTTTTCCTTCACAATGCAAGGTGTGTTGGTCATTTTCTCTTCCACTTCCGTTATTGATGCTTTGTTTGTGCCGTTATGTCTGAATCCGCCAGCCTACTTTCCTTATTTATCAGCAGCTTATTGGGGGCGACTTTATTACCTGGTGGATCAGAAGCTATTTTGCTTTTATGTTTAACATCCTATCCCGATAGTGCTTGGACGGCGGTCGCGATTGCCACTTTGGGCAATACGTTAGGCGGCATGGTGAGTTTTGGCATGGGTTGGATGCTGCCTCAGACGCAAACGCTAAAACACGTCGATAAAGTGCGCCACTATGGCACGCCCGTCTTACTACTGGCGTGGACACCATTGTTAGGCGATGCACTGTGTTTAGCGGCGGGCTGGTTGCGGCTCAATATCTGGCAAGCCGCCCTGTTTATGGCGGTGGGCAAGCTGTTGCGCTATGCCGTGATGGTGGTAATTGCCCAGCACACATAGCCTACCATCGCTGACTTTGTTGTATGATTGCCCAAGTTGTAAACTATTTCATCACGTTAAGGAGAAAAAGATGTACCGCACCCTATTGGTAGTTGCCCTATCGAGCCTATTTGGCCTGAGCCACGCCGCAGACAAGCAAGATACCGCCGATGAAGCAAACGCAGCACAGCCCTTTTCGGCACCCGCTCATGCCACCGCTAAAAAATCAAAACGCAGCAAAGTAAAGCAGCCTGTCCGTACCACCCGTAGCCAACCCACGCCCCCTAAAGTAGCCGTATCTCCTGAAGTGGTCACGCCTAAAACGCCCACTTTTGTCCTTGCCAGCGAAGATATTTTACCGAATAACCCTATTCCACAACGCTTTGAATCTGACGATTTCGGTTGTATGGGTGAAAATAGCTCACCTGAATTGCATTGGACAGGCGCGCCAGCAGAGACCAAAAGCTTTGCAGTCACGGTGTACGACCCCGATGCACCCAGTGGTTCTGGCTGGTGGCATTGGATGCTTTATGACTTGCCTGCGGATACCGACCGTCTTGACCCTGGTGTCGGCACGTTAAATAGCAGTAATCTACCAGGTCATGCCATGCAAGCCCTTAGTGACTATGGTGTCGCCGCGTGGGGAGGCACTTGTCCACCAGTCGGTGACAAAGCGCATCGTTACGTCTTCACCGTACATGCCCTAAAAGTCGAACAGTTAGATATTCCCGACCATGCGACACCTGCCATGGTGGGATATATCATCCATGCCAACACCCTAGAAACCGCATCCTTTAACGCACATTACGGGCGCAGCAAATAATCAGCCCGCAGTATGTTCACGCGTCGCATTTAAACTTCCCGTGCAATGGCTAAATCTGCCATTGCGCGGGAAGTTTAACTTCTGTAAGCACCCGCGCCTAAATTTTCGGGTATTTTAAGCTATTAGTCATTAGTCGCTAGTTAATGCTGTGAATCTGCTTGATGCTATGTTTTTCACAATATATTCAGGTAGATGAGAAAATATTTTTCACTCAGACAACTAAAAACTAACGACTAGAGACTAACGACTAACAACTCAATACCCAATTATTTGTACGTAACACCTTATCTATTTGTGACACATCGTTTCAATACACCCCTTTGATTATTGAGAAGTCTTTATGCAAAAACTGGTTATCGCCTCCAATAACGCAGGTAAACTGCGTGAATTTCAAACCTTACTCGCACCATTGGGTATCGAAATTATCACCCAAGCACAACTCGGCATTACTGAAGCCGAAGAACCGCATTTAACCTTTGTCGAAAATGCACTCGCCAAAGCACGGCATGTCAGTCAAGCCTGTGGTCTGCCCGCACTGGCAGATGACTCAGGTATCTGTGTTCAGGCTCTAAATGGTGCACCAGGAGTATTTTCCGCACGCTACACAGGGCTTCCTTCATCGGATGCGCGCAATAACGCAGGCTTATTACAAGCCATGCAAGCACACACCGATCGCCGCGCCTATTTTTACTGTTCCCTCGTACTGATTCGCCATGCAGGCGACCCGACCCCGTTGATCGCCGAAGGCGTGTGGCATGGCGAGATTGCGCATCAAGCATCGGGTGGCGGCGGCTTTGGCTATGATCCGCTGTTCTACCTACCTGAACTCGGCAAAAGCAGCGCGCAACTAGACCACAACCAAAAACACGCCATCAGCCACCGAGGGCAAGCCATGCGCGTGTTATTGGAAAAATTAAAAGGAACGAGATGAGTGCGCGTGAAAAACAGACGAGTCGGGAAGGAGGGAGTTTCTACAAGCAACGGGCATCACATTAAGCCAGCTATTTTGGCTCTATGTGAATCATAGTGGGTCATCGTGGCACAAGTGCGCAATCTCCCTCCCCTTCAAGGGGAGGGGTGGGGAGGGGGTCAAGAGGAAGGCTCAAACAACCAGCACGATCATCGGCAGGCAGCTTCAGCGAATACTGCGCTGCCACATGACCGATGCGGAACTACGGTTATGGCATCGGCTGCGTAATCGGCAACTCGCTGGCTGTAAATTCCGCCGCATACATCCGTACTTGGATTACGTGTTGGACTTTGTCTGTCTGGAAAAGAGCTTGATTGTTGAGGTCGACGG
>JBASWK010000026.1:0-1655 GCA_049276435.1 Gallionella sp.
GTCACTTTATTGATGTCCTTCATCGCAGTGGTCACTTGTTCTAGTCCGAGAAATTCTTGTTTGACCACGGCGGTAATTTGATGGCTGGCAATGGTGGTTTCTCGCACCACTTCATTCAGTTGTCGCATCACGTCCCCGCTGCGCTGCACCGACAACATGCCCGCATCCACACCCTTGCTGCCTTCTTCGGTTGCCATGACCGCACGGTCGGTGGCGTGACGAATATCTTGCAGGATTTTTTGCACTTGCGCCGTAGATTGTTGCGATTGTTCCGCTAATTCACGCACTTCCGCTGCCACCACCGCGAAACCTTTGCCCGCTTCGCCTGCTTTAGCGGCTTCAATCGAGGCGTTCAATGCCAGCATTTTGGATTGTTGCGCCAAATTGGTGACCACGCCTGTGATTTCGCCGATTTGTTGAATCTGTTCGCTCAATGCCAAAATCGTCTGGGCGATGCCTTCCATGCGGTGCAAAATACCGCCCATGCCTGCAATGGCTTGTTCGACCGCCACGCCGCCCAGTTCACTTTCGCGCCGACTGCGTTCTGCCGTTTCGCCCAAAATCTGCACCCGCTCCATCGCTTGCGCCGCCATGCCTTTGATTTGATCGAGGGCTGCCGTGGTTTCATTCACCGCTGCGGCTTGTTCTGAGGCACCAGAGGACTGGTTGTTGATCGCACCTTGCAATTCATTTAGCGTGCTTTGGATCACATTCACCGCCTCGGTGGTGCCCGATGCGATAGAGGACAGGTTTTCGGTCATCATGTTGAGGTTGTGACCTAATTGCGATAAATCATCGTTACCTGTCACCGCCATGCGCCGCGTCAAATCCCCTGAAGCGACCCGCACGATATGTTCGCGCAACAGCGTCACGCGATCTTGGATGTCGGCCGCTTTGCGCAGTTCGTCCAGTTGATCGCGTTCACGCTGTTGACTGTCTTCTTGTTGTTGCGCCATGTGATTAAAGGCGGCCGCCACTTTGCCTATTTCATCCCGATTCAGATTGCTCAGGCGAATCGAGGTATCGCCCTGCGCGAAGCTGTTTAGTCCTGATAAGATGCGGGTGAGTGGTTGCACAAACCAAGTGCGCGCGAGCCACATGCCGATGGATAAAGCGGCGATCAAAGCCACCACCGCCAGCACATAAAGCGCGCGTTGAAAGCTCGCCACGGAACTCAATACCGTCTCACGCTGTGCCACATTGACCACGATCCAACGATCTGATTTGTCATTGACATTGGGGTGAACCAAGGAATATGCCATGAGTTGATCGTCTAATTCTTTTAGGGGGCCGTGTTGTTGCTCGGTCGTTGCCAAGCTGGCAAGGCTCATATCCTTAAATAAATTATTGGGTTTATTCAGATCCCTACCCCAAGTCTTGCTATTATCGTCGTGCGCTAAATAATAACCTTCCTTGTCCACCATCATAAACTTCCCCAACAAGGTGGCATTGCTTTTGGGAATAAAATCCAAAATGTGTTGACCTAGCACATTCAGCACCAAGATCCCCCGACGCTCTCCCGCAGGGTTAAACACAGGAATACCAAAGCGCACCACGGGCGTATGAGGTTCCACAATGCGCCCGCCCTCCCGATCCAAATTGAAGTCTGACACATGCACTTGCCCCGCCGACAATTTCATGGTTTCAATGAAATA
>JBASWK010000027.1:0-36697 GCA_049276435.1 Gallionella sp.
AAAAAGAAAAATATTATGGCACAACAAAACGCTTTTTAAAATGCCACCATTGATTATTAACAGTATTTAATAAAACAAAGGCTGAAATCAGTGGGTTTTGGTGGGGGGAATGTTAAAGATGGGTTAAATCGTGCGAATTTGTCGCACCTACGAAATGGCGCATCATCAATGTCCTGCTGGCGCGCTGGCTGCCGTCATGCCGCTTAAGGCGGCGCGTAAATTGCTTTCGGCATCTATCAAGAAATTCGCTGCCGTCACAATTTGTTCCCCCGCGCCGATGCCTTCCAGCACTTCGACATAATCATTGCCGCGTTGTCCCAATTTGACGGTGCGCGGTTCAAAGCGTCCTTGTGCCAGTTGCACCAACACCACTTGGCGTGTGCCGCTGTCGATGACGGCAGCATTGGGCACGGTCAAGACTTTGCCGCGTGACGCACTTTGCAGGGCGACATTGGCAAACAGCGCGGGCTTTAATCTGCCTTTGGGGTTCGCTAATTCAATGCGAATTTGCACGGTGCGCGTGGCGGGATTCAAGGTCGGATAGACATAATTGACCTTGCCCGCAAACACTTCGCCAGGATACGCGGCGAAACTGACTTCTGCGGGACTGCCCAGTTGGATGTGCGCCACATCCTGTTCCGCCACTTCGGCGACGACCCACACCGAGGACAAATCGGCGATTTGATACAAGGTATCGCCCGCACCAAAGCGCATTCCTTGCACCGCTTTTTTGTCCATCACAATGCCCGCGACGGGCGAGCGAAACGTCACGGTGCGCGCATTGCCAGGATCAGCCGATACGCCCCAATTTTTTAAGCGCGCCAAACTGGCAGCGGCGAGTTGTTTCATGCCGTTTTGCGCCTCACTGTCTGCCTGTTGCAAGGCGGTTTCGCCTTGCTTTGCCAAGGCATATTCGCGCTGCGCGGACACCAATTCGGGGCTATACACTTCAAATAATGCCTGTCCTGCCGCGACGGATTGCCCCGTGGTATTGACCAATAGCCGTTCCACCCACCCTTCAAATTTAGGCGCGATGGTAAAAATCCGCCGCTCATTGACTTCCACCCGACCTGTGACGCGCAAGGTGTTATCCAACTCGCGCAACGTCGCCAATTCGGTTTTCACCCCCAACTTTTGCACCTTTTCCACACTCAATTGCACCGCCCCGCCAGACTCCACTTCCCCTTCATAAACAGGCACATAATCCATGCCCATCTCATCTTGCTTCGGCGTGGGCGAGGTATCAGGCAAGCCCATGGGATTGCGATAATACAAAATTTTAGGCGCGGATTTCGCAGCGGCAATTGGCGCGACAAGCACGGGCGACTGCGCACCCAACCAATAGCCTGCTCCCGATGCGGCAAAAACCGTGATAACAATGAAACTGATTGTGGTTCTATTCATGGTTTGATCCTTTTTATTGGCTCTATGTGAATCATAGTGGGTCAAGCGGCACCAGCGAGCAGACTCCCTCCCCTTCAAGGGGAGGGCTGGGGTGGGGATGGGGTACAACCGCCGCGTTTTGTAAAGCCATCCAGATAGTCGCGACCGCCGCATCCGTTGCTTGCAAAACTTGGTTGTTCCAGAACCGCAACACCCGAAATCCAGCTTCCTGTAAACGCCAGTCTCGTGCTTGATCTCGCTGATTTTCTATGTGCTGCCTGCCATCGACCTCAACAATCAAACGCTTTTCCAGACAGACTAAAGTCCAATACATTATCCAGATACGGATGTTGTACCGCCTAAGCCTTCTTCTCTACCCCACCCCAACCCTCCCCTTGAAGGGGAGGGAGATTGCTCACTTGTGCCAAGATGACCCGCTGCAAATCACTTTACATCCCCACCATCCACTCCACTTCCGCGAACCGCAATTGCGTATCAAGCTGTGCTTTGAGCTGTTGCTGTTGGGCTTTGAAGACTTGGCGTTGGGCTTCTAATAAGGTGGCGAAATCGACTTTGCCGTTGCTGTAGCCGACCAGCGCGGATTGGTAGGTGAGTTCGGCTTGGGGCAGCAGGCGGTTAACGGTGAGGGTTTCGGTGCGGCGGGCGGTTGCGAGTCCCGACACACTTTCAGCGAGGTTGGCTTGCAATTGGTTGACCACGGCGGCTTTGCGCGCTTGCGCGGCTGAAAGGTTGGCGGTGGCTTCGCGTTCTTGTGAACGGCGGGTTTCTTGTTGGAAAGGCAGATTGAATTCAAACATGAGATCCCAAGTCCGCACGGCATTGCCGATTTGCGTGGGGGCGATGCCTAAATTCAGCGTGGGATAGCGATTGAGATACACCAAATCGCGGGCTTTTTCTGCCGCAAGCACCCGCGCTTCCGCACTTTGCACCAGCGGGCTGCTGTTGATCAAGGTATTGACATCGGGCAAGGCGGGCAGTGTGCGCCACGCCGTTGGCATGACCAACCCCGACGATAACGGGCGGGCTAACAAGGCATTCATACGCGCTTGCCAGTGATGCAACTCATTGTCTAAATTAAATAATTCACTGCGCAGATTACCCGCTTCCAATTGAGCGCGGATGACTTCTTGTTGCGTGGCGATGCCGTTGGCGTAGCGGGTTTGGGCGATTTGCGTCAAGTTATCCAGCGAGGCTAAAGTTTGCTGGGTCAGCCGCGTATTGGCGACGGTGTAAAACTGCTGCGCATACACCTGTTTGATTTTATTGGCTAAATCGCTCCAGGTGGCGGCGACTTGCCCTGTATTTTGCGCCACCTGCGCTTCAGCGGCTTGTTGTAATAAATCGCGTTTGCCCAACCACGGGATACTTTGGGTAAACAAATAGCGTGTGCTGCCAACTTGCGAGGGCAAGAGTGTCGCGCCTTGTTTGGTCATGTCGATTAACTCCATACGCAACATCGGGTCGGGCAAGGCGGCTGCGGGTTGCACGCGTTGTTGTGCTGCGTCCGCATCTAAGCGGCTCGCTAAAAAATCGGGATTGTGTTCGCGGGCATAATCCAACAATGCCGCGAGGTTGCCGCCTAATGCCAATTCGTCCGCCCAAGCAGGCAAGGCGAAAAACAGGCAGCAGCATAAAAAAATTTTCATATTGATGAGAAATCCAAATCACAAACAACAAGGGGTACGAATCATCGCACCCCTTCAGTCAATTAGTGACGACGGTCATGATCCCCGCCACGACGATCATGGTCGCCACCGCGACGATCATGATCCCCACTGCGACGGTCACTGTCACCGCCGCTATGCCCACGATAACCCCCGCCATACATACAACCGCTGAGATTAATCAATAACATTGCAGCCAACACCAACGCCAATACTCGTTTCATTTTTTTCTCCTATAGATGGTCAAAACAGCTAGTTTACGGCTCAAATGCAGATTTAATCCGCACGGTAGTATCAAGCAGCAAGGCAAAGTGAGCAAGTACGCGCCCCCAATCTGCTTGAGCGTAAACGACGGACTTAAAAATTACTTAACAATTTCAATATGTAACACGGTGTAGCCTTCTTTTAGCTTGTCTGCGGTAAATTTTACTTTATCGCCTTCGTGCAAGGCTTTCAGCTCGCTGACGACTTTGACCCGATAAGGCATGGTCATGGGTTGCATCTTTAAATTGGGAATCGCGGCGTGCGCTAAGGTCACTTTGCCCGCAGGTAAATCAATTTTCTTCACAATTCCCTCGACCAGCGGCAAAGTCGATTTTTCTGCGGCAAAAGCCACCGACGTGACAGACAGCACAAGGCATAACGCCATGATTAAATAGTGTTTCATTTTGTTTTCTCCAAAAACAGAAGGCAGGGGCGAATAGATTCGCGACCTAAATTAAGGTGCGCTATTACAGAATAGTAGGGTGCGCTGTGCGTACCATGCTATATCGGGGGAGGATCAAACAGCGGTAAGGTAAGAGAGTGCAGCTCGCCTAGGAAAGGCTGAAAGGTAGGACGGGGAATGACTTGCAGTGCCAGCGTTACAACAGTGGGGGGTAAATATGCTGCGCAGGCAATTTGGCAAAATTCACACTGGGTACATTTGCCATCGGCGGCCAGATGTTTTTCCGCGTGTTCAGGACAACCTTGCGCCGCCATTGCTTGCGATTGAATGTCGTTCACGGACATCACCACCGCACGCGCAAACGCGTTCCCACTCACCAAGGGTAGCCAGAGGATGAGCAAGATCGCGATGCACTTTTGAGCGGCACGTCGCATGGTAGGACTAGTGCGAACTGGCGAACACGCCACCGCTCCAGAACCATTCGTTGTCAGCCGTGCGATACCACACCGTGTTGCCGTTAATGGCTTCGCCTTTACGGATCAAGCCTGTGTACGAAATTTCCGTCCCGACCGTAAGCGTTCTGGCAATAGGCGCGCTGGTCGAAGCTTTGCCTTTGCGTAAATTCAGGCGCGCAGTGGAAACCGCCATGCCTGTCACCTCTTCTATGGCGGGTGCAGGTGGCGGTTCCTTGCCTAAACAAACGTTGTATTCGGTCACCACATCGCGCAGCAATTGCTCGTAAGAACGGCGGCTGTGTGCTAAGCCCGTCACAGGATCAGATTTACGTTGCGGGTCTAAGAAAAAGTGCCCGACGATGGATTTAGCAGGGTCGAGTTTGTAGGTGTGGCAAAGGTAGGCAATCAACCAGACATAGCGGCGGTAAGCCTCGTCTGCATTGATTTTGTCGCCATAGCAGTACTCCACCCCAATCGCCGCATCATTGGCGTTAAAGCCAAATAATTGGTTGTCCGTGGGCGTGTTGTACAACACGTGCCAGGCTTTTTCAGGCGCACCCAAGACCGCAGGAATACACTCTAAAATCTCATGATCATCGACAAACAAATGCGCGGAAGCACTCTCTTTTTGCGCGCTATTTTCGTAATACTTAACGTTAGCAGCGGCACTGGAATTGGGGTTACCCGTGTCGTGTGCCACGATAAAGCGCACGCCTGGCGACATCGCCAAACCAGAACGACGTTTGGAGGGTTTCGGCAAATAACGCGCCGTGATGGGATATTTTATTAAGAAGCTCATGATTAACCTACCGCAGGATCTATGGGTTCAGAAACGGCACTGGGTTCTGGCATGTCCGCTTTGCTAACTTCGCAAGGGAGAGGCTCAACCGCAGCAGAGGAAGCAATCGGACCATCAGTAGGCAAGGCTTTGGCTTGTGCGCGACTCATAAAAGCTTCGATAAAGTCGGTGCCGCCGTAGCCTGCGCCTAATAATGCCATGGCGGTTTCCGCTTGCAAATTATCGCTCGCCAACTTATCCCATAACGCCAACGCGCCCAGAATGCCTGCCATAAAGCCGATAATAAGGCTTACCACGAGGGTCTTGAGATCAAAGTTATCTTTGAAATTTTCACCCGCAAGGGAGGCTTTGTCATGGCTCTTTTTTAGACCTGCGATCACGCGTATGCCTTGACCACACATGCCCAGCAATCCACCGAGCAATAAAACGACAATGAGTTGACTGGCTTGCATTTTTTTCCTTAGCTAAAGAGAATGAAGAGACAGGCGATGTGGTAATACCGCCCGAAGCGTATCACGAATTAAGCCCACTAGGCTACCGCTAGCTTCAGGTCACGCACAAATAGGGCTATTCGCCGCGCACCTTCCACTGTTTCTGCGGTACTCGCCACCAACGCCAAGCGCACAAAATGCTCGCCCGCGTTGATACCTTGCGCTTCGCGTGCTAAATAGCTCCCTGGCAAGACGGTTACGTTGTAATCGCGGTATAGGCGTTGGGCAAAGTCGGTATCGGCAATGGGCGTTTTGATCCACAAATAAAAGCCCGCGTCGGGTAATTGCACGGGCAGGACAGGACTTAAAATTTCGACTACTTGAGCGAATTTCTCGGCGTACAAACGACGATTTTCTTCGACATGGGCTTCGTCGTTCCACGCGGCGATGCTGGCAGCTTGAATGGCGGGATTCATCGCCGAACCGTGGTAAGTACGATACAGCGCAAACTTTTCAACCAGATGCGCGTCGCCCGCGACAAAGCCAGAACGCATCCCTGGCACATTGGAGCGTTTGGACAAGCTGGAAAACATCAGCATGTTTTTGTAATCCGTGCGTCCCAGCAACTGCGCCGCTTGCAAGCCACCCAGTGGTTTTTGGTCAAAATAAATTTCTGAATAGCATTCGTCCGAGGCAATCACAAAGCCGTAGCGGTCGGATAATTCAAACAAGGTTTGCCATTCCGACAACGGCATCACCCGCCCCGTGGGATTGCCAGGCGAGCAAACGTAAATCAGTTGGGTGCGCGCCCAAACCGATTCAGGCAATTCGCTGAAATTCAACGCGTAATTGTCTGCGGGTAAATTGTTTAAAAAATAAGGGGTTGCACCCGCCAAAAATGCCGCACCTTCGTAAATTTGGTAAAACGGATTCGGGCAAATCACCGCCGCATCGGGGCGGGTGCGATCAATCACGGTTTGCGCAAAGGCAAACAACGCCTCGCGGCTGCCGTTAATCGGCAACACTTGGGTTTTAGGATTCAACGCGGGCAAGTCATACCGACGCGCCACCCACTCGGCAATGGCACCGCGCAGCGCATCACTGCCTGCGGTTGTGGGATAATTCGCCAGCCCGCCCAAGCCCGCCACTAACGCATCACGAATAAATGCGGGCGTTGCGTGTTTAGGTTCACCAATGGATAAGCGTATCGGGGTATAAGTCTGACTCGGTGTCACGCCACTAAACAAGAAAGCGAGTTTTTGAAAAGGATAAGGCTGGAGTCGGTTTAAATCGGGGTTCATAGCGAAAAATAGGCGCGGATAAAGTGGGCAGCATTATATTAGGGATGGGGGAAAGTAAAAGGTGAAATTATGGGAAGAGCGAAGGGTGAAGAGAGAAGGGAACTGGGTGAGACGCGTCGAGAAAGGTGAAAGATGAAACAAACCGTCTCGCCGCCACACCTTTTCACTTTTTACCATCATCCCTTTCACAGGTTTTAAAAAAACATGCAAAAATCAAACAACATCATGCCGATTGCAGGCGTACTCAGCGGCGCGCTGGTGTGGGGCTTAATTTGGTATCCCTACCGCGAGTTGCAAAGTGCGGGCGTATCGGGCAGTTTGGCGACGCTTATTACCTATGTGTTGGCGATGGTATTAGGTCTGTTTTGGCTGCCGAAGGTCTGGCGTGAAATGCCAAGAGCGGGATGGTGGTCAACATTGTTGGTGTTAAGTGCGGGCTGGGCAAACTTTGGTTATGTGTTAGCGATGCTGCATGGCGACGTGATGCGGGTGTTGTTGCTGTTCTACTTAGCCCCGCTGTGGACGATTTTATTTTCCTTTTGGATATTGAAAGAACAGCTCAATCGCTATGGTTACTTAGTGATGGTGTTATCCCTGGGTGGGGCGATGGTGATGTTATGGCAACCGCAACAGGGTTTTCCGTTGCCGCAAAATGTATCCGAATGGTTGGGGCTGTCGGCGGGCATGGGCTTTGCGCTGTCTAACGTGGTGTCGCGCCATTCCGATCATTTAAGCGTAGCAACAAAAGCTTATGCAATTTGGATAGGCACGGCACTGTTGACTGCCCCCTTGTTGTACTGGCAAGGGGGTATCACTCAACAATGGGCTGCCATTGATCTAGGCAACGCCATTGTGCTGCTGCTATTAGGCATCACCTTATTCGCCACCAGTTTTGCGGTGCAATACGGCGTATCCCATCTTCCCGCTAATCGCGCTATCCTATTGTTTCTATTTGAATTAGTGGTAGCGGCAGGCGCATCTTTCTACTTAGCAGGCGAAGCCATGGAATGGCGCGACTGGCTAGGCGCGCTGCTGATCGTGTCAGCCAGTTTGCTGTCAGGGAAGTTGTATCACTAAGAGAGAAAGAAATGACTAACATACCTTTTATGGAGAAGGGTAAAGAGGGAAGAGAGAAGGGTAAAGCCACCTCTCCGAACAATGGATACGAGGTTTTACCCTTCCCCCTTATCCCTTCCCTCTTCTCGTTTCAACGGGTACATTTTGAATTTCCAACTCTCTAAAGAGGGTGGTTGGCTTATCCACCCCACATCTTACGTCCGCGTATCCGCGCACGATGGGCTGAGCGTTGTTCGGCTTCGGTGAGGGCGCGCGGTTTTTTGCCTTCAAAAGGATTTTTGCTGGAGTTGTATTGAATTTTCATGGGCGTACCTTCCAGCTTGAAAATCTCGCGGAAAGTGCGCTCCAAAAAGCGGGTGTAACTGGCAGGTACGTCGTCCAAGCCGCTGCCATGAATGACGATCAACGGGGGATTACTGCCGCCTTGGTGGGCGTAGCGCATTTTCGGTTGGAATCGACCATTTTTAGGCGGACGTTGCGTATCCAAGGCACTAATCAAAGCACGCGTCAGTAGCGGCGTAGAAAGTTTTGCCATCGCGGCAGCGTAAGCTTCATCCACCGATTTCAACACACTGGGAATGCCATTGGCATGCAGTGCAGAAATGTAATGACGTTTGGCAAAAGCCAAGAAATGCAGCTTACGCTCCATGTCATTTTTGACCATCATGCGCTGATGTTCGTCCAGCCCATCCCATTTATTCACCGCCACCACCAAGGCGCGTCCTGCTTGCAACACAAAGTCAGCAACGTGGGCATCTTGTTCGGTGATTTGATCTTTGGCATCCACCACCAGCACCACCACATTGGCATCTTCCACCGCCTGCATGGTTTTGATGACTGAGAATTTTTCGATGGCTTCGTCCACCTTGCCGCGCCTGCGCACGCCAGCGGTGTCAATGATGGTGTATTGCTTACCATCGCGCTCGAAGTCGATGTAAATACTGTCGCGGGTCGTGCCAGGTTGGTCAAACGCAATCACACGCTGTTCACCTAAAATGGCGTTGACCAAGGTGGATTTGCCGACATTAGGACGACCCACAATCGCTAGTTTAGGGGGTTTTTCTGCGCCGTTATCTTCTTCAATGATTTCGTCAGGGAAGTGTTCCATGGCGATTTCGATCACTTCATTGACGTTGTCGCCATGCGCGGAAGAAATGGGATACGGTTCACCTAAGCCTAATTCAAAGAAATCGGCGGTCACTTTGCTGCGCATCATGCCTTCGGCTTTATTCACCAACAGCAAAATCGGCTTGCCTGTTTTACGCAATTGCGTGGCGATTATCATGTCCTGCGGCGTACAGCCTGCCCGTCCATCGACAATAAAAAACACCACGTCAGCTTCATCCACGGCCTGACGACTTTGTTTCGCCATTTCAAACAAAATACCTTCTTTGGCAACAGGTTCTAACCCGCCCGTATCCACCACCAGATAAGGGCGTTCACCCACCCTGCCCCGTCCATAATGGCGGTCACGGGTTAAGCCTGGTTGATCGGCTACCAGCGCGTCGCGGCTACGGGTGAGGCGGTTAAATAAAGTCGATTTACCCACATTGGGGCGACCGACTAAAACGAGTGTGGGGAGCATAATATCAAAACCAAGTGAAGGGTTAAGGGAGAAGGGGGAAGCGTAAAACCGTCCGTCTCTGTAGGTCAGGCTAGCGTCCGACCTACGTCCTTGAATAAAAAATTTAATGCAACGACAGTGAATACAACCCGCCGCCTTGTGTTTGAACCAGCAAACCCTCATCGAGGGCTAATGGTGCGCCTTGAATGGCGGTGTCACCCAGTCGAATGCGCGCCACAAAACGTCCATCTTCGCGATTGAGCGCGTGCAAATAGCCTTCAAAATCACCTGATACCGTGAAGTCACCCTGCGTATAAGGTGTTGTGGTATTGCGTCGCACGAGTTGATCGTTTTTCCACAGCGTGTTGCCTGTGGTCTTGTCTAACGCCAACAACGTGCCTGTCGCATCCGTGAGGTAGATGAATTTACGCAACAACATCATGCCTTTGTCACTGGACATATCACGCGTCCATAAAGGACTGCCTTGCGCCACCTCGAAACACGCCAACCGCCCTTGAAAAGCAATCGCACAGACTTGTTCATCATCCACCACAGGATTGCTGGTAATGTCGCTGATGCGTTCTAGCTCAGTGTTGCCACGGGGTTGCGAGACCGCATTTTCCCAAAGTACCGAACCATCTTTAAGACTAATCGCCGCCAGTTTACCAGCGGCAAAACCTGCAAAGACCACGCCACGTTGTATGACCACCCCCGCATGGCTGCGCACCACCAAAGCGGGTGTACTGCGTTCATATGACCACAAATGCTTACCATCCGCCGCACTCATGCCGACAATATGCCCATCGCCACTGCGCACCACCACGACCTCATCCGCCACCTGGGGCGTACTAAGTACCTCGCTGGAGACTTTGCTTTTCCAGCGCAGCTTGCCATCTTCGCCGTAAGCGAGCACCTCCCCTTTTTCACTCCCCAGCACCACAATACCAGAGCCTATGCCCACGCCACCCGATACGGCAATGCCGCTTTCCACATGCCAAAGCAACTTACCTGTCGCACGTTCCAGACGGGTTAGCGTGCCTTTACCTGACACGCCAAATACGGCATCCTGACTGATCGCGGGTTGTAGTAAATTGATCCCCGCATCGCCCAGTTCGCTGTGCCAACGTACATTGAAGCTCGCTGTTTGGTTAAATTCCACCAATTTCGAGGGTATCGCAACATTATTTTTGCCGCTTATCCAATCACCAATGGTTGAGCAACCACCCAACATCAGCACACCACAGCACAGTGACCAGCGTGCGATATTCATTTTGCGGCTCCAAGCCCATCTAATTTAATTTCAATCAGATTGCGGTAATTACTTTTGGCATCGGTCTTATCGAACGCCAATTTATAGGCGGCTTGCGCTTCTGCGGTTTTACCTTGTGCCGCAAAAACATCCCCCTTCAAATCAGCATACAAGGCATCGAAAGCCGCTGGATGTTCACCCTCCAACTGTTTCAGCGCGTCCGCATATTGCTTTTCATCCAACAAAATCGCCGCCAAACGCAAGCGAGCCACATCCTTTAAGCTGGCTTCTTTCGCGTGTTCAATCACCCAAGTGAGTTGGGTTTTGGCTTGCGCCAAGTTTTTGCCTTGTTCGTTCACTTGCGCTGCTGCCAATGCCGCTTTAGTCGCGTACAACGTCGTCCCAAATTTGTCCGTTAATGCCGCCGCCGCATCATTGACGCGTTTAGCATCCTTGCTGCTGACTTGTTCGTTAAACTGTTGGAACAAGGTGGCTGCGTCATTTGCTTGCTTAGATTGGTAATACTGCAATCCGCGCCAACCCACTACGCCCACCACCAGCACCGACACCGCTAACGTAATCCACGTGCCGTTTTCTTTCCACCACCCTTTTAAGGTTTCCAGTTGTTCCTGTTCTTGCAAATCTAAAGCTGCCATTTTTGTTACTCCTGACTAAAAAATTATGTTTTATGGGTTAGATTGCAACCCGAAAAAATATCCGCAATAGGTGGATGCGCGATGCTTATCCACCCTACCAACTAGCGACTAGCGATTCAATCATCCCCACCAACGCCTCCCGCGCCACGCGTTGTTGCTCGCCGCCACGCAGAGGTTTGAGCGTCACTTGATTGGCTTGCACTTCATCATCGCCAATCACCACGGCGAAATTCGCGCCACTGGCATCGGCTTTTTTCATCTGCGATTTAAAGCTGCCGCCGCCGCAATGTAGCACCACGCGCAAGTTGGCATCGCGCAATTGTTCAGCAATTTGATGCGCGAAAGGCGCGGCAAGCGCGCCTTGATGCACTACATATACGTCCATCGCTTCACGCGGGAAATCCACGCCGTCGTCTTGCAACAACGCCAACAACCGTTCCACGCCCATCGCAAACCCCGTGGCGGGCGCGGGTTTGCCGCCAATTTGCTCAATCAAGCCGTCGTAGCGACCACCTGCGCAAATCGTGCCTTGCGCGCCTAAGCGCGTGGTCACCCATTCAAACACCGTGCGGTTGTAATAATCTAAGCCACGCACCAAACGTGGATTGATTTCAAACGCAATGCCATGCTCGGTCAAGGTTTTTTGTACCGCTGCAAAATGCGTAATCGCTTCCGCATCCAACTCATCCATTAACTTGGGCGCGCCTGCAATCAGCTCCTGCATCGCAGGATTTTTGCTATCCAAAATCCGCAAAGGATTGGTGTATAAACGGCGCGTGGCTTCCGCGTCCAACAACGCAGTATGCTGTTCAAAATAGGCGATTAACTTCGCCCGATGACGCAAACGCGACGCACTATCGCCCAAGGTATTGAGCTGCAAAGCCACATCGCGGATGCCCAACAACTTCCACAAACGCGCACACATCAAAATTTGTTCTGCGTCGATGTCAGGTCCTGCAAAGCCCAAGGCTTCCACGCCGACTTGGTGAAACTGGCGATAACGCCCTTTTTGCGGACGTTCGTGGCGGAACATTTGCCCGCTGTAATACAGCCGTTGCGGGGCGTTGTACAACAAATTGTGTTGCAACACGGCGCGTACGCAGGATGCCGTGCCTTCAGGACGCAAAGTCAGATGATCGCCATTCAACGCATCTTCAAAGCTATACATCTCTTTTTCAACAATGTCGGTCACTTCGCCAATAGCGCGTTTAAACAACGCCGTCGGTTCAACCAAAGGCATACGGATATTGCGATAGCCGTAGCTGTGCAGCCACTCGCGCACCACGGATTCAAACCACAACCAACGCTCCGCCTCCTCAGGCAAAATATCATTCATGCCGCGCACGGCTTGTAGGGATTCTGTACTCATTTTAGATAAAATAATTGAGGGGATTCGGGAAGGAAAAAGGGAGAAGCGGGAAGAGCGTGGCATATCCCGCTACCCTCCCCGCTTCTCTCTTCACCCTGCTCGCTTTTTCCCGCCATGCGCAATAACGCGCAATTTAACAAGGGCGCGGATAATAGCACGAGCGGCATGGCACAACAAATTGACACGCACATCTGATAGCTTATTTAAGCAATCCGTGCAAAATAGGTCAGCAAAGACGAGATTCAATGCGGATTAAAGCGTAAAAACACCTCGATACGCCCTGAAATTTGCATGACACTTGCTATGGCACAAAATATCACGTTTAATTCACCCCGCAACATGTCGTCAAACCCATCCATTAACCTTATCAAGGATAAAATAATGAACAAAATGCGTATTGCAATGCTGTTGTCATGTATGTTCTTTTCCACTTCAGTCTTTGCGGAAGAGGCTCTGGCTAAAAAGTTTTCTGACAGCCAGCTCATTGAAATGATGAAAAGCGAGGGGTATAGCTCCGTCGATGTGATTAAAGAAGGGGTCATCCGCGTTAAAATTGATGGGAGCAACTTTGTGATGTTCAATAAATTTGACGGCGATCTACAACTTTATTATGTGATAGGCGGTGCCAAGGTTTCATTTGAGAACATGAATGAGTGGAATAAATCCAAACGTCTCTCACGCGCTTATCTAGATTCTGACAAAGATCCTACGCTGGAAGCGGATTTATTGGCAGATGCGGGGATCACCCCCTCACAAGTCACCACCTTCTTTAAAGTTTTTAAAATGTCAGTCAGTGCTTTCCGTGATTTTATCATCGAACGTAACGACAAATAAAAGTACCCACTGTTAGCAGCGGAACAAGTTTTTTTAGTCATCTTATCTCCGCTGCGCTGCATTTAGAATTTAACGCCTTATAAATTTCCCCTTCCCCCTCCCTCTTAGCGGCCAAATCCGTCTCTATACAACCTCGCGTTCTTAAAGCATACTAAATTTGTATGGTTTAAATTATTTTAATTGGGGCGACTTCAGTTAAACTAGCGCACGTTATGTAGGTAGGAGGTACATCATGCCTTTTTTCTCAGGTAAACATCAAAACACCCGTTTGGCGTTGTTGCTTTTTTTGCTATTTTCCACACTGATTGCAATGGTAAACTACGTACTGTTTACGGAAGTGCGCCATATCAATGAGATCAATGTCTATAACCGATTGATCAGCGTTGGGCAGCTTAAAGTGGGGCAAATTCAGACTTTTGTCAAAGATCGGCAAAGTGACACCCAAACTTTTTCGACCTTATTGCGCACAGCAGATGAACAAGCGTGGCTGTTAAAACCGACCGCAAAGATGTCTGAACACTTGCATACTGAGTTAACAGGGGCATTGCTAAAATACCAATATGGCTCATTGTTGTTGGTTGATCAGTGGGGCAAAGTGCGCTATAGCAGCGGACCGTACTCAGGCTTGAGCGAAGTGGGTAAAACACTGGTGTCAGAAACGAACAAACAAGGGCAAGCCATGATGTCCCCTTTTTACTTTGCGGATCCTGCCTCCCCCACCACGCCTTTTTTGGATTTCACAATACCGATCAAAAACATACAAACAAAGCAGGTCATCGGGGTGTTGATATTACGGAGTGATTTGAAATTTTTATTTAACTTGATTCAAACTTGGCCGATCGACAGTGAGACCGCCGAAACGTTACTGGTCACGAGAGACGGCAACGATGTGTTGTTTTTAAACGAGTTACGTCATCAGAAAAGCACCATGATGTCCTTGCGTAAGCCCTTACACGGCGATAAAAGCACGTCCGCTTGGCCTGCCATTCGCGCAGCGCAAGGGTTGAAGGAAACCTTAGATACGTTTGATTATCGCAGCAAAGCCGTTTTGGCTTATACCCTGCCTGTGCCGACCACCCCATGGGGAATGGTGGTTAAAATTGACAAAGACGAGGCACTAGAACCTATTTGGATACTACAAAAAGTTTTTATTGTGGTCAGTGCGGTGTTTCTTTTGTTAGTAGGCTACCTCGCGTGGTTGTGGTTGCGTAATCACGATGTGGAGAGACGGCTGGCAGAAACTCAATTGCGGGATAGCAGTACGCGGATACAAACCATATTAGATACGGTCGTGGATGGGGTGATTACCATTGACGAGCGTGGTACGATTGAAACCGTCAATGCAGCGACGGAGCATATTTTTGGCTATGTCGCAAGTGACATGATCGGGCATAACATCAAAATGTTAATGCCAGAATCGTATAGCCAATATCATGATGCTTATCTTCGGCATTATTGCGAGACGGGAGAGGCGCATATTATTGGTCAAGGACGAGAAGTGTTAGGCTTACGTAAAAATGGCTCTACTTTTGCGTTGGATTTGGCGGTGAGTGAAATGATGCTCGGTGAACAGCGTCATTTTACGGGCATTTTACGGGACATTACGCAGCGTAAAAAGGCGGATAGCTCATTGCAACGCGCCAAGGAAAAAGCAGAAGCCGCCAACCATGCCAAAGATAATTTTTTAGCGACCATGAGCCATGAAATTCGGACACCGTTGAGTGGCATGTTGGGTATGATGGAGCTGTTGAGTTTTACCACTTTGGATGAGGAACAGCGCGAAGTCATGCAGTCGGCACGGGATTCTGGCGATAACCTGTTGCGGATATTGAATGACGTACTGGATTGGTCGAAAATTGAAGCCGATCAATTGCACATTTCATTGCAAATTATATCCATCCCGCAATTGGTTGAACGCGTGATACAGTCCTACAGTCATGTTGCGATCAATAAAAGTCTGGCATTGGAACACCATATTGATCCTAAATTACATGCGGCACATTGGGTCGATTCGTTGCGTTTATCTCAGATATTGAATAATTTCGTCAGTAACGCCCTGAAGTTTACCGCAAAGGGCAAAGTAGAACTCAATGTCGTCTTATTGCAACATGATGAAAATTCAGAAAAAATATGCTTTTCGGTCAAAGACACGGGCGTGGGGATTGCCCCCGATATTCAACAACAATTATTTCAAAATTATGAGCAAGGAAGTGTGGACACCGCTCGGATGTATGGTGGCACGGGGCTGGGCTTGGCGATTTCGAGCCGTTTAGCGGCGTTAATGGATGGGGAAATTAGCCTAGAAAGCATCCCTCAAGTAGGTTCTACTTTTAGCTTGACCTTAGTACTCCCCTTGGCGCAAGCAGCGGCGAGCTTGTCGGATGTAAATGAGCGTCCCCAGCCAGAACAGATTGAACCGTTGCTATCTAATTTAGTTGATACTGCGGCACCTCACGTGTTGGTCGTTGACGATCACCCCATTAACCGTAAATTATTGAGCCGTCAATTACTACAATTAGGACTGCGTACCAGCTTGGCAGAAAACGGCAAAATTGCGTTGGAAATGTGGCGCAAAGGGCAATTTACCTTGGTTATCACCGATTGTCACATGCCTGGAATGGATGGCTATGAGCTTACCCACCATATTCGCAGCATCGAATTACAATCAGGCAAGCTGCATACGCCCATTATTGCGTGGACAGCGAATGCGCTCGAAGAGGAAAGAGAACGTTGCCTCAGAGAGGGAATGGATGCCGTATTGACTAAGCCCACCAGCCTCATGCAGCTAAGAGAGATGTTGTCACGTTGGTTAATTGCCAAACAATCTACCCTGTTGTTTAATACAGGTAGTTTTATGGTGATGGTTGATTTTAATGCACTGGAAAATATCGCGGTTAGACGTAACGATCAAATTGAGATTTTATTGGAATTTCAAGCGCAAAATTGGCTGGATATCGCGGATCTTAATGCCGCACTGCAACAGCAAGATATAGAGGCGCTACGCCATGCTGCACACCGTATAAAGGGCGCGAGCCGTATGGTGGGAGCGGTTGCATTAGAAGGCGTGTGTGAGAAAATAGAAGCGGCAGCCAAGCAACAATCTCTCGTCGAAGCCATGCTCGTCGCGCGGGCATTAGAAGGCGTAGTGGCGCAATTAGACAGTGCCATCAAGCAATTTACGACCGTCGTTGATGAGCAAAATAATACCTAATAATCTGTTTTTATAAAAATATAGCCTAAAATCAATCGCGTTAATCAGCATTTTCCCCATGTTCTGTTGGGGGGATAATTTAAGCAAGCAGGGCGGGTTTGGGTCTGCTTGGAAATTTTTGTGGGAGGGTAAGAAAATGGGTATAACGACTGAGATGGGTTTATTGAGAAATCAAGAATTGAGTGTTTTGATTGTGGACGATCATCATTTTTTGCGCTCAGCAGTACAACGCATGCTCCTTTCTTTGGGAATCAGCCATATTTATGAAGCTAATGATGGGCAACGCGCATTGGAGTTTTTGCAAGGCGCGAATGCGCAGGCGGTCGATATTGTACTGTGCGATTTGGATATGCCCAATATGGACGGCATGGAGTTTCTGCGGCATTTAGGGATGGAGTATCCCATACCTGTCTCGGTCATTATCGTCAGCGGGCAAGATACGGCATTGATTAGTTCGGTCGAAAAAATGGCAGAAGCTTACGGCGTGCGGTTGCTAGGGGCGATTGAAAAACCGTTATCCTTGGGCAAATTAGAAACCCTGCTCGCCTTACATTGGGATCGTCAAGACCACATAAAAGGGCAAATGCCTGCGCCTAACCGATGCAGCGTAGAAGAGATTTTAGACGGGGTACGCTCTCGGCAATTTGAACCTTTTTATCAGCCCAAAGTACACTTTAAAACGGGACGCATTATTGGTGCCGAAGCACTCGCGCGCTGGCGACACCCCCTATATGGCTTGCTTGCCCCTGTGGAGTTTATTGATCAGTTAGAACAGGTCGGTAAAATGGATGAGCTGACCTTTTTGATACTAGAAGAGTCGGCTATTGCTTGTCATTTACTCCATGAATTAGGGCATTCGATTACGGTGTCGGTCAATTTGTCGTTAACATCATTAACGGATCCCGATTTGGCGGACAAAATTACCCAAGTTGTGCGCAGCGTCGGGGTAGATCCCAAGCAAATGGTGCTAGAAATTACCGAAACCGCCAGCATGACCGAAGCGGCTCATGCCCTAGAAAACCTAGCACGGCTACGGATGCGAGGCTTTGGTTTATCCATTGACGATTACGGCACGGGCTACTCCAGTATGCAGCAACTGACGCGGATTCCTTTCAGTGAATTGAAAATAGACGCGTCTTTTGTGAAAGACTTTATGGAAAACAAAGCCTCTCGCATTATTGTAGAGTCCAGTATTGACATGGCACATAAGTTACAAGTTATCAGTACCGCCGAGGGCGTTGAGTCGCAACACGATTGGGATATGTTAAAAAGTATGGGCTGCGACACCGCACAAGGATACTTTATCGCCAGACCCATGGACTTAACCGCCCTGCTAGAGTTCTGCGCGACCCACTAAATAGTCAGTTTTTGCTTGGCAAGATGGATAAGCTGCGCCCACCATTTTTGCAATATGCACCTAAAATGGGTTTTCGTAGGTACAAATTTAGGCTCTATATGAATCATAGTGGGTCGTCATCGTGGCACAAGTAAGCAATCTCCCTCCCCTTCAAGGGCGGAATCACCCCATCCCCTCTCCAACTCTCCCCTTGAAGGGGGGAGGGTGATAGTTCCTTCCCCTTGAAGGCATAGGTATCTACACAACTTTTAACTCATTGAAATTTAAGTAAAAATCAGGGGGCGTAGGAGCGCACAAATTGCGCGAAAGGTGTTGCGAGAAACTATCGCGCAATAAATTGCGCTCCTACATAGCGTTTAGTTTGCAATGACAATGAAAAAACACATATAACTCAATGATTATTAAATAAATTAAGATGTGTAGATACTTATACCTTGAAGGGAAGGGAGTCTTGTTTCACCCACTGTAAATCACATAGAACCCCATACTGGCAAAAATCAGGTGAGCATCCGCAAAATCCAATCCTCGCCCTGTCAGCGTGATTGGGCGTTTGGATTCATCCCAATATTCATCCGCGCAGGGTAAGGATTGCGCCCCTCGCTGTAAAAATAAAATAAGCACCCGCGCCTAAATTTTCGGGTATTTTAAGCTGTTAGTCGTTAGTCGCTAGATAATACTGGGAAGCTGCTCGATACTGTATTTTTTACAAGATGTTCAAAGAGATGAGAGAAATTTTCCATCCCACCAACTAAAAACTAACAACTAGCGACTAACGACTCAATACCCAATTATTTGTACACAACCACTTAGAGACACCAATAGCCGACACACTGTGAACGGTTGCTTTAAAATAGCTCCGCTTACACCTCGACCCTATTTTCCATGAAACTCCTCGACATCCTCAATTTCGCCCTGACCAGCCTACGCGGTAGCCGTGCGCGAACGTTGTTGATGATTTTGGCAATGTCCATCGGCGTGGCTTCGGTGGTGATTTTGACGGGTTTGGGCGACGGGGCGCGGCGGTATGTCATCAATCAATTTTCGTCCTTAGGCACGAATTTGGTGATTGTTTTCCCAGGGCGCACGGAAACGGCGGGGATTGGACCGAATATGTTGTTGGGGCAGATTCCGCGTGAGTTAAGTTTGGATGATGCCGAAGCCTTGTTGCGCAGCCGCCATATCCGCCGCATCGCGCCCTTGACCATTGGTTCGACGCAAATTTCGCAAGGGTCGCGCAACCGCGAGGTCATCGTGTTGGGTTCAACGGCGGCGTTGTTGGAGGTGCGGCAAATGAGCTTGGGGCAGGGGCGATTTTTGCCTGCGGGGGATATACACAGCAGCGAGTCGGTGTGCGTGTTGGGCGCGAAATTGAAACGCGAATTATTCGGCACGCAACCCGCCGTCGGGGCATCGGTCAGACTGGGTGATCGCCGCTTTCGCGTGGTGGGCGTGATGTCTGGCCAAGGCGAGTCGATGGGGTTTAATACCGACGAAATCGCCATTATCCCCGTGGCGACCTCGCATATTTTGTTTAACACCAGCGGCTTGTTGCGCATCTTAATCGAAGCCAAAAGCCGCGAGGCGGTGTTGCCCGCCAAGCAAGATACGGAAACGATTTTGGTCGAGCGGCACAACGGCGAACGCGATGTGACGGTGATTACCCAAGATGCGGTGCTGGTCACCTTTGACCGCATTTTGCACGCGCTGACCTTGGCGGTGGCGGGCATTGCGTCCATCAGCCTTGCCGTGGCGGGCATTTTGATTATGAATGTGATGCTGATTGCCGTGTCGCAACGGGTCAAAGAAATCGGCTTGCTCAAAGCACTGGGTTCGCCCGCGAGTCAAATTCGCAATTTGTTTTTTGCCGAGGCGATTTTGTTGTCCAGCATCGGCAGCGTAATCGGCTTAATCATCGGACAAATCGGCATCTTTATCATCGGGCAAATCTACCCTGCCCTACCCATCTCGGCTCCCTGGTGGGCAATTTTCGCCGCCCTCGGTACGTCATTAGGTACAGGCATTTTATTCAGCGTCTGGCCCGCGCGCAGTGCCGCCAAACTCGACCCCGTGCGCGCATTGGCGGGACGATAGGGGGCAAGCACGGTGAATGAACATATTGTCCCTATATACCTTGCCTCGCCACAATTTACCTATTTATTCATCGTCTCGTGGGCGCGCTGCGGCGTTGCAAATTGCTTGTGTGGAATGACCACACGGCGCACAAGCGCCTTGCATCGCATCCCGCGAGACGCGCCTAAATCGCTAAATCGTGACGCGGCAAGGTATAGTCAAAATGAGAATTGCTGATTGTATGGCAGAAATAATGAGTGAATTGAACTAATCTGATAAAGTGCGGGTCTGCTACGCACTTCTCTTCTTAATTCAAATAACCACCGCTGATGAAAAGCTGGCTACAAAAACTGTTATTGACCTTATTCGTACTCTTGCAGTGCGCATCGCCCTTGGTGCATGCGCATATTGAGTCCGTTGATTTGGGCAATCACAGCGCAGCGAGCGGGCTTAATTCACCTGTTCATCTGCATTTTGATGGAATGGCGACGGTCGCTTCTGCGTATAACCTGTCTGATGATGCGGAAGTTTCTCAAGTTCATCTGAAAAAGCTATCTAGCCCACAAGTCTCCATGCCGCAGGTCAATGTGCGCAGTCAGTACAGCTTTGAACAGCAAGCAACTTTTGCTGATCTAGGGGAAACACTCACCCTCGTGTCGATTGAACCCATTTGTTTTTCTGCTTACCCCCCCTTATTGCTTCCTGTCCTACGCCACTTTTCAGCTTGGTCACAAGCTCCTCCGCACGCCCCCGTTTCACTTAACTGCTTGTTATAAATCCTGTTTTTGTTGCATTTCTGGAGTTCACCATGACGACTAGGCTGTTCGTATTGCTATCATTTTTGCTAGCGCAATCCGCGTGGGCGGGAGAAGAGATTGTTTTTTCTGCTCAACAAATCAAAACATTGGGCATTAGTTCTGCCTTGTTACCTGAGAAAAAATCAGGGGAAGTATCGGGCTTACCTGCACAGGTTGTGGTGCCAGGGAATCAGCTTTTTGTCGTCAGTACGCCCTTGGCGGGTTTGTTAGAGCAAACGCTGGTGGGCGTGGGCGATGCGGTCAAAAAAGGTCAGATCGTGGCGCGGCTACAAAGCCCTGCGTTGGCAGAAGGTCAACGCGGTTTGCTGCAAGCCAATGTGCAACATCAATTGGCACAAGAAAATCTCGCCCGCGATCAATCTTTATGGAAAGACGGCATTATCGCCGAAAGCCGTTATCGCACGACACGCGGCGCGGCATTAGAAGCGCAAGCGAATTTGGCAGAACGCAAGCAGATGTTGCGTTTGTCGGGGATGTCAGACGGGGCGATTGCCCAATTGCAATCAGGGCGAGCCTTGAGCGCGTTGATGACGATTACCGCACCGATAGACGGCGTGGTGCTGGAAAAATTTGCCAGCGCGGGACAGCGTCTTGATGCCGCCATGCCTGTATTCAAAATCGCCAAGTTACATCCCTTGGCATTAGAAATTCAAGCTCCCTTGACGGCGGTTCGGGATTTAAAAATCGGCGCGCCAATTTTTATTCCCGCTTTTCAAGCCAGTGGGAAATTGATCGCCATCGGACGCAGTTTGACGGGTAGCAATCAAAGTATTTTGCTACGCGCCATGATTACCGAAGGTTCAGACAATTTGCGTCCCAATCAGTTTGTGGAAGCCAGTATCGGCACCACCATTGCCAGCGCGGCACAATGGGAGATTCCCAACAGCGCATTGGCACGAGTCGGTGGTGCAACCTTGGTCTTTATAAGCACGCCAAAAGGTTTTCTGCCGCATGCCGTCACCGTACTCAACGAGGGCGCGCAAAACACGGTGATTACAGGGGACTTAAAAGGCAATGAACGGATTGCAGTGCACGGGGTATCGGCACTGAAATCAAGGGTCATGGGCTTGGGCGGGGGTGCGTGATGCTGGATAAACTGGTTGAATTCTCGCTGTCACAACGCTTGCTGGTGATCGTGCTAACGCTGATGGTGATAGGCGCGGGGGTGATTGCCTTTCGCGATTTGCCGATTGATGCCTTTCCCGATGTGTCTTCTACGCAAGTGAAGTTGATTATGAAAGCCCCAGGGATGACCCCTGAGGAAGTGGAAATGCGCATCGTCACGCCCATTGAATTGGAGATGCTGGGCATACCCAATCAGCGCGTGATGCGTTCTATTTCCAAATACGCCATTGCTGACATCACCCTTGATTTTAATGATGGCACGGATATTTATTGGGCGCGGCAGCAAGTGGCGGAGCGGTTAAACACGGCTTTGCGGGATATGCCCACAGGCATTTCGGGCGGCTTGGCACCGATTACCACCCCGCTGGGCGAGATGTTTATGTTCACCGTGGAAGGGGAAGGTGTTTCACTAGAGCAACGCCGCACGGTGTTGGATTGGGTGATACGTCCTGCTTTGCGCGCGTTGCCTGGGGTGGCTGATGTCAATGCCTTAGGTGGCTTGGCGCGCAGTTTTGAAATCGTACCTGACCACACGGCTTTAGCTGCACGTTCGATTTCTTTTGCCATGTTGCAACAAGCGGTGCAAGCCAATAATCGCAATGATGGTGCAGGGCGTATTAACGACGGTGACGAAACGTTGTTGGTGCGGGCAGAAGGCAGCGTCAAAAACTTACAAGATGTGCGCAATATCGTGGTTGCGAGTCCGAATGGTAATCCCATACGGGTCAGTGATGTGGCAGAAGTGCGCCTCGGCAGTTTGACGCGCTATGGCGTAGTCACGCAAAACGGTGAGGGAGAAGCGGTTGAAGGGCTGGTGCTAGGACTGCGCGGTGCAAATGCCCAAAAAGTAGTGGATGGCGTGCAAGCGAAGTTAAAGGAGATTGCACCGCTACTGCCGCAAGGGATCACCACCAAGGTGTTTTATGATCGAGGGAGTTTGGTAGAGCGCGCCATCGGCACCGTTTCCAAGGCATTAGGCGAAGCAATTGTATTCGTGGTGGTGCTGCTGGTGCTGTTTTTAGGCAATTGGCGAGCGGCGGTCGTGGTTGCCATGACCTTGCCTTTAGCGGTGCTGATTACTTTTATTATGATGAATCAGTTTGGCATGTCGGCGAACTTGATGAGTTTAGGCGGTTTGGCGATTGCGATTGGGATGTTGGTCGATGGTGCCGTGGTGGTGGTTGAAAACATCATCAATCACCTGGCGCATAAACGTCCGCATATTCCCCATTTACATCTGATTTATCGTGCGGTTAAAGAAGTCATCGTACCCGTTTCGGCAGGGGTGGCGATTATCATCATCGTCTTCTTGCCGTTGATGACCTTGCAAGGTTTGGAAGGAAAATTATTTATTCCTGTGGCATTAACCATCGTGTTCGCGTTGGCGGCATCCTTGCTATTGTCACTCACCGTTGTGCCCATGATGTCTTCCTTCTTGCTCAAAACTGCCAGCCATGAAGAGCCTTGGTTAGTGCGTATGTCGTTGAAATATTATGAACCTTTGTTGAAACGTGCGTTAGAAAAGGAACGTTGGGTGATTGGGATTGCCCTAGTGATGCTGGTGATTACGGGCGGGATTTACACGCTCATCGGCAAAACCTTTATGCCTGAAATGGATGAGGGCGATCTGATTATGCAAGTGTCCAAATTGCCTTCGGTTAACTTGGCGCAGACCGCCGAAATTGATACCAAAATTCAGCAAGCTATCCTCAAAGGTGTACCCGACATTAAAGGCATCGTGGCGCGGGCGGGGGCGGATGAACTGGGTTTGGACCCGATGGGCTTAAACGAAACCGACACTTTTTTGGTGTTAAAGCCGCAGCACGAATGGGTGAGCAAGGATAAAACCGCGCTGGTCGATCAAGTGCGTAAAGTGATGGATGATTTTCCGAGCGTGGAATATAGCTTTACGCAACCGATTGCCATGCGGGTATCGGAAATGCTGACGGGCGCGCGGGGCGATATTGCCATTAAAATTTTTGGCACCAATCTCAATACCCTGAATGACACTGCCGAAAAAATGGTGACGCTGTTGGAAGGGATCAAAGGCAGCGAAGATGTGTTCACGGTCAAAAATAGTGGCGTGCAATACTTCCGCGTGGTCATCGACCGCTTGGCGGCGGGGCGATTGGGGTTGACAGTGGATGACATCAGCAACACCTTACGCAGTCAAATTGAAGGTCAACAAGTCGGCTTAGTGATTGAAGAAGGACGACGTACCCCGTTGATTATGCGTGGCGAAGCGGATGTGCAGCATTCTCCCGCTTTATTTGCAGCGTTGACCTTGCCTTTGGCAAATGGGCAAAACGTGCCGCTGTCCGCTGTCGCCAAGTTAGAGCGGGTCGATGGCCCCGTCAAAGTGGATAGAGAAAACGGTCAGCGCATGGTGGTGGTACAAAGCAATGTACGCGATCGTGATCTGGTGGGTTTTGTGGAAGAAGCCAAAGCGGCGGTGGCAAATCCCGCCAAGTTCACCCTGCCTGCGGGATATAGCCTGACGTGGGGCGGGCAATTTGAAAATCAACAACGTGCCGCTGCGCGTTTGGCGGTGGTGGTACCTGTTGCCATTGGGATGATTTTCTTGCTGCTGTTCGCGACCTTTGGTTCCATGCGCCAAGCCGCTTTGGTATTGACCAACATCCCCTTTGCCTTGATAGGTGGGGTAATTGCCCTGTGGCTGAGTGGCGAATATATGTCCGTGCCTGCCTCAGTGGGGTTTATCGCCTTGCTGGGGATTGCGGTCCTTAACGGAGTAGTGATGGTGTCCTACTTTAATCAGCTTCATGCTGAAGGGATGCACATCACCCAAGTGGTATTTGAAGGGGCAAAGCGGCGATTACGCCCCGTGCAAATGACCGCCAGTATCACGGCGTGGGGCTTAATTCCCGTGTTATTTGCCACAGGACCAGGCTCAGAAATTCAACGTCCGTTAGCCATCGTGGTGATCGGCGGGCTGATGAGTTCGACTTTGCTCACCTTGTTTGTCCTGCCCATTTTGTATCGACGCTTCGGTATTCAACCCGTCAAAGGAAGTTAAAAAATGAAAGCGATGAATTGTTGTGTTCATATTGTGTGCCACCGTTCAATCATCGAACGTTTGGTGGATAGATTACTAGAGCATCCTGAATGGGTGCAGGGGTTTACCATGACGCAGGTTGAGGGAGCGAGTCAGGGTGAAAAATTGCCCAGCATGATGGAGCAAGTACGGGGGCGTTCGCAACGCGTCCAGATTGTGGCGGTGATGAACTTAGACGATGCCCGCGCCCTGATTGCGATGCTAAAAGAAAAGGAAGCAACGCCCCATATTGCCTATTGGATTACCCCTGTGCTGGAATTCGGCAGATTTCATGAGGAACAAGTATGAGAACCACGCCTTACACTATGCGCCGCATCGCGTCGGTGCTGTTGCTGTTAAGCCTTGCACTGCCCATAGCGCGCAGTTTCGCGGCGGACGATTTGCCGCAAGCGCGTCAAGTGGAAGAGGCATTAAACAGCCATTTGCTGGTGTTAAATGCCGCCAGTCTGTTAAAACAAGAATTAGCGAATCAACGCAAGTGGAATAGTGGTTCGCATGAATTTTTGCTCAATATGGGTACGGGACAGCGCACGGTCGGCATACCACGCGAGAATCTACGCGAGTGGTATGTGGATGTGCAACGCCCTGTGCGGATCTTTGACAAAGCAGAAATAGACCAAGAAATTGGTCGTATCAGTGTCGCCAAGGCGAATTTGGCGTTGGATGATGCGCAGCATGAAGCGGCGCGAGTGTTGCTGCGCTTATGGTTTGTGGTGCAACGCGAGCAGGCTACCGCGCAGCTATGGCAGCAGCAAGTGGACATCTTGAATCAACAAACGAGGATGACCGAAAAACGCGTGCAACAAGGTGATGCACCCAAGTTGGAATTAAATCAAATGAATGCGGCGGTAGCGCAAGCCCATGTGTCTTGGCAACAAGCCCTGATGCGGGTGCAATTAGCAGAAAGCGATGTGCGGCGGCAATTTGCAGGCATAACGTTCCTAGACACGGTACAACCCACCCCCCCGCAGCCGATTACGCAAGATTTTGCGTTTTGGAAAGATAAGATATTTAACCATAACAATGAGTTGGCTATCGTGCGTGCGGAAACGCAGTTGCAGCAACGCTTAGCACAGCGCAGTCGGGCAGATGTCGTGCCTGACCCCACGGTCGGGGTGCGTGTGGCAAGCGATATGGGCGGCAATGAAAAAGTGCTGAGTCTGTATGTGAGTGTGCCGTTATCGTTTGGTCTGCGCAGTGCGACGGCCGATGCCATGGCGCAACAAGCGGTGATGGCAGCGAATCAGGAAGCTTACGTGCAACGTCGCTTGGAAGCAGATGTGTATGCCGCCCATACCCAAGCGGTACGCACGTTTAGCACGTGGCAACAAGCTCAATCAGCCGCCACCGCGATCCGCAACAACGCCGCACTCGTGACCAAAGCGTATCAGGTGGGCGAAAGCAGTTTATCCGATAGCCTGACCGCAAGACGTATCGCCTTGGAATCCACCTTGATTGAATACACGACCCAACTCGATGCCAATGAAGCCCGTTATCGCCTCTTAATTGATATTCATCAATTGTGGTTAAAGGAAGAGTAGGTATTGTTTAGGCTGCTGGTCGCTAGTCGCTAGTTTTTAGTGTTCGAGGTGAGTGGTGAGTATATCCAACTGAATATATTGAAAAGAATGGCAGATGCGCGCAGCTTTATCCACCCTAACAACTAAACAACTAACGACTAGCAACTAACGACCAATAACCCAATACCAACACCTTATGACGAAAGACCCTATGCAAATTTTGACCACTGCCGCCGCACTGCGGGCGCGTTTGCGCACTGAAACCGCGATTGTTTTTGTTCCCACCATGGGGAATTTGCACCAAGGGCATCTTAATTTAATGCGTCTTGCCCGCGCGCACGGCGATTGTGTCGTGGCAAGCATTTTTGTCAATCCGCTGCAATTTGGTCCGAATGAAGACTTTGATTGCTATCCGCGTACCTTTACGGCGGACTGTGCTCAGTTGGAGGGCTTGGTTGATGTCTTGTTTGCGCCTAGCGTGGCGGAGATGTACCCCAACCCGCAAACCCTGTTGGTCGAGCCGCCGCCTGTGGCAAACCAGTTATGCGGGGCGAATCGCCCTGGGCATTTTCGGGGAATGGCAACGGTGGTGCTTAAGCTATTTAACCTCGTGCAGCCAGATGTCGCGCTGTTTGGCAAAAAGGATTATCAGCAACTGCATATTATTCGTCAGATGGTGACGCAGTTTAATTTGCCCATTCAAATTGTCGGGGGTGAAACGGTACGTGCTGAAGATGGGCTTGCCTTAAGCTCTCGTAATCAATATCTTAACGAAGCACAACGCACCGAAGCCGCCAGCTTGTTTCGCACCTTAAATCGCTTGTCTGACGCAGTGTTGCAAGGTGAATCCGATATAAGCTCATTAGAACACGCTGCCATTGCCGCACTTACGGCGCGTGGTTGGCACGTCGATTACCTAACCATGCGCAATCAATCGGATCTTTTACCTGCAACACAAGGTGCGCGCGTGATTTTAGCAGCGGCAAAATTAGGAACGGTACGGCTGTTAGATAACGTGGAATTGGGCGATGCCGCTTAATCTATCTGACGCGATGTATTGCCAAAATGCAGTCTCGTCACGAAAGCGGCATTTTTAACTCAAAGTTGACGCTTAGAAAGTGGTAATATCCCCGACATCTTTTTGAGCATAATGGTAGGACAATGAATTACGATTTAATTGTATTTGACTGGGATGGCACGTTAATGGATTCGACCGCCGTGATCTCAGGTTCAATACAGGCGGCGTGTCGCGATTTGGATTTGCCGATTCCAACCGATGAGGCAGCACGCCATGTGATTGGGTTGGGGCTGGAGCAGGCATTAAGTTATGCGGTGCCGACCTTGTCTGATGCGATGCGTCCCGCCTTGGTTGCGCGTTATCGGCATCACTTTTTGTCGCAAGACAATGCCATTCCCCTGTTTGACCAAGCCCATGAAACCATCTTGTCTTTGCATCAAGCGGGTTATTTGTTGGCGGTTGCGACAGGGAAAAGTCGCCTAGGCTTGGATAGAGCCCTTGAAGCCACGCAATTGCACGCTTATTTTCATGCGACGCGTACCGCCGACCAAACTTTTTCCAAGCCGCATCCCGCGATGTTGCTTGAAATCATGGCGGAATTGGACGTGACTCCCGCGCGCACCTTGATGATAGGCGACACCTCGCATGATATTTTGTTGGCACAGAATGCAGGCGTACAGGTAATCGCCATGGGACACGGTGCGCATCCTGCCCAAGCATTGCAGCAGTTAAATCCACTGGCATTGGTGGATAATTTTGCCGCGCTGCAAGCGTGGCTGAAAGAAAATGCGTAAAGTGACCGTTACATCGGTCGCATTTTTTACAAAAAATTTAGGATAAATAACATGGTAGAACAAAACTGGGAACGTGATGTACTGGAAAAACTAGCCCTCTCGGCGGTAACCGAGCAACGTCGCGCGCGTCGCTGGAGTGTGTTTTTCAAATTTTTATTTTTTGGCTATTTCTCTTTTCTGTTATTTGTCTTGCTAGGCGGGATGGAGGAATTGGAGAAGAAAGAATCAACGCTGGGCGAGGGTAAGCACACGGCATTAGTGGATATGCAGGGCGTAATCGCCGCAGGTGCAGCCGCTAGCGCAGACAACTTAATTCCCAGCTTGCAGGATGCTTTTAAGGATAAAAACACCAAGGGCGTGATTTTACGCATCAATAGTCCTGGGGGCAGCCCTGTCCAAGCGGGACAAATCAATGATGAAATTCGTCGTTTGCGCGGCAAATATCCGTCGATTCCTTTGTATGTGGTTGTGGAAGATATTTGTGCATCGGGGGGGTATTATGTCGCCGTCGCAGCAGATAAAATTTATGTCGATAAGGCAAGCTTAATCGGCTCAATTGGCGTGTTGATGGATGGTTTTGGCTTTACAGGCACCATGGAAAAGCTGGGCGTGGAACGCCGTTTGGTGACTGCGGGTACCAACAAGGGCTTTTTAGATCCCTTTTCGGTCACCAATCCCGCTCAGCAAGAATATGCCAAGCAAATGCTGGCCGATATTCATCAGCAGTTTATTGACGTGGTCAAAAAAGGGCGGGGTACACGCTTAAAAGAAACAGAAGACACCTTTAGCGGCTTAATTTGGAATGGCCAAAAAGGGGTGGAAATGGGCTTGGCAGATGGCTTCGGGAGCGTAGAGTCTATTGCACGTGACATGATTAAAGCCGAAGACATTGTTGACTTTACCGTGAAAGAAGGTTTCGCCGATCGTCTGGCAAAACGCTTTGGCGCAGGGGTGGTCAGTGAACTGGGCTTTTCGACCCACCAAGGTGCTAGCTTAAAATAAGTAAAAATTGCAGATGACACTAGGCAAAAAATTATTACTGGGTTGCGTTGCGCTATTGTCGCTGTCCATGGGTGCGTTGTATTTGATCCCATTAGAGACGTATTTGCCTCAATTGGAAAAATTCGCCAGCAAGCAATTTAAAACCCCCGTCAAAATCCAATCCATCAGTCTTGCCGCTTTGCCATTGCCTCATCTGAAATTACATCAGGTGCAGCTAGGGGCAGCGGCGGCGGGTATTCATGCCGAAACCATTGCCGTGTCTTTTGATTTCAAGGCGTTGATGGCAGGCAAAAAAGAAGTCCGCGAAATTCGTGCCGAACATCTCACCGTGCATTATGCAGAATTCCGCAAATTGCTGACCCAAATGGGGAAGCCCTCTGGCAAGCCCATCGTCACACTACGTGAATTTCAAGCCAGTGATGTCACGTTAATTCTCCCTTGGCTGACCTTGGCAGATGTTGCAACCAAGGTAAGTTTTGCAGGCGATGGCAAGCTGGAAAAAATCTGGGTGACCTTGGATAAACAGCATTTGAGCGCGACTTTATTGCCACAACCGCAGCGACATTTTGCGATGCAAGTGGATGCGAAGGGCTGGACAACCCCGTTGTATCCGCGTTTTGTTTGGGATGAATTGCATCTTGAAGGGGTGGTTGGCGAAGGTGATGTGGTTGCCACGCAACTAACCGCCAAGATGGGGGATATACACTTAGCGGGGACGGGACGGGCAGAATTTGCCCAGCGATTACAGGTATCAGCGCAACTCGATCAACTAGACGCGCCCATCGAGCAAGTGCTTAAATTATTCGACCAGTCGTTGCTGGCGACGGGAAACGTGCATCTCTCAGGCAAATTGCAAGGAGAAGCTGAGACGGTGGCAGAATTAAAGCAGCGCGTGCAGTTTGTTGGTGAGCTCAGTGGCAAACAGCTCCAAATTCCTGTCGCGACAGACCAGCCAGGGGTGTTGTTAGATGAATTACACGCGCAAGTGTTAGCAGGCGCGGCTCTGCTAGATTTAAGTGTATTGGATGTGACTTTGTACGGCGGCAAAATAACAGGTTTAGCGCAATGGTCTGGATTAGATCAAACGCTCAATGCCAATATCGTGCTCGACGCAATTGAAATGCAGCCTTTGGTCGCCGCACTGACCAATCGCGTGGTATTAAGTGGCAAGCTGGCAGGCAAGGGGAATTTAGCCATGCAATTAAATACCCCTATGCCCTTTCCAGCGAATAGCTTGCTAGAAGGCGATTTTCAGCTAAAAGAAGGTAAGTTGAGTCAGGTTGATTTGGTTAAAGCGGCTCAAGTGGCTAAAACCAAGCAAGAGACAACTCCGTCAGACGGTACCGAATTTGATCAATTTACGGGCGAGTTTAAGGTCGAGAACGGTGTCTACCACTTCAATAAATTGGATTTAAGTTCTGGTGTACTCAGGGCGCAAGGACGTATGAGCGTTTTGCCCGATAAGCGAATAAGCGGTGGACTGGATGCTTACTTAAAAGGTACATTAGGACTGGTCAGTGTGCCATTGGTCATTTCAGGTACAACGGATCAGCCTCAGGTCAATCCGAGTGGGGCTTTTTTAGCGGGTGCGGCGTTGGGAACGGCCTTAATGCCAGGGGTTGGTACGGTAATCGGCATGAAAATTGGGGGCTTGCTCAATAAGATTTTTGGTGATGACGAAATCCCGTTGGCAAAATCTGCCGTATCTGCCGTACCCAGTCCGTAGCGGTCAATGTATAGAAAAATATCAGCGTAAAGTGAAACATGGATACCCAAATCATTTTTGTTAGAACCAGCAAGGGCGAAACCGAACTGCATAGTGCCACCTCTTTATTGGCAGGGGATATTAAACGGGCATTGCTGATGGTTGATGGCGTTGCCACGTTAGCAGATATTGAAAAGCGTGCCGCGCCCAGTTTGCGCGCGACCTTGCCTGCGTTGATCAGTGATCTACAGCACAAAGGTTTTATCGAAGATAAAAGCCGTTTTGCGCGCGTCCCTAAGCTGGTTATTCCAAGCAAACCAACAGGTGAGATTGCCGCGCAAGCGGTAAATGAATTTGATTTTACCGCTGCTTATCGCCCCCCTACCGCCGCGATACTGGCCGCCGAGGCAGAAAAAGAAGCGATGTTGACGGCAAAGCTAAAAGAAAAACAAGAGGTGGTGCGGCACTTGCAGGAAGAAAAAAATGCGGCGCAGGCTTTGGCAGAAGCTGAGCTGGCAAAAAAACAGGCTGCACGAGAAGCACAGGCTCGCGTCGAAGCGGAGCGTCGTGCTAAAGAACTCGCTGAATTAGCGCATTTAAAAGAGCGTGCCATTGCGCAGGCACGCGCGGAGGCGGAAGCCGCCAAAGCATTGGCGAGGGCAGAAGCGGAAGCTCGGATGGCTGCCGAATTAAAAGCACAACAGGCAGCTGAATTGCGTGCGCGTCAAGAAGCGGAAATTGCAAAATTAAAAGCCAAGCAAATTATGCTGGCAAAGGCGCAAGCCGAAGAAAAAGCGGCATTAGTCGCGGCGATGAAACTCAAGGAACGGCAAGCCGCTGAGTTGGCAGAATTAAGGGCTGAACAGGAAAAAGTGAAGCAAATCGCTGAACGTCAAGCCAAAGAACTGGCCGATCGTCAAGCTAAAGAAATCGCTGAGCATCAAGCTAAAGAACTAGCCGAACGTCAAGCCAAAGAACTAGCTGAGCATCAAGCCAAAGAAATGGCTAGAACGGTGAATATCCGCGTTGAACCCCATCAAATTCGTGTCATTGACGCAGCAGATGCCAGCGCGGATAAAACAGATCCTAATTTGCGCACCACCACGGTGACGGTGTTGTTTTTTGATATGGTAGCGTATACCAAACAGGCGGTTCAAAAACAAACCGAGATGAAAAGGCTGTTTAATCAACTGGTAACAGGTTGCTTAAAATCAGTTTCTGACGATAAGAACGAGTACATTATCCTAGATACAGGTGATGGTGCTGCGATTGGCTTTACCCATCATCCAGAAGAAGCACTGGAAGTTGCCATGAAGTTTCGCGAGGCAATTGTATCCAACGAAAAGTACGCGAGTATTAAAGTCCGCATGGGCATTCATTTAGGACCGATCAATATCGTGGTCGATATGAATGGCAAGCCCAATATGGTGGGGAATGGCATTAACGATGCGCAACGCGTGATGGATTTTGCGGGGGAAAACCAAGTCTTTATTTCGCGTTCATATTATGACTTTATCTCGCGTTTAAGTGATGAGTATGCCGAGCAGTTTTATTATCGTGGCGCACAAAAAGACAAACATGGTCACGAGCATCAAGTGTATGCACTCAATAGTCGTATGCCCTCTGAAGCGCGTCAGGCAAGCAATATCAGTGATGCCCCCACCCTTAAAATTGCACTCGCCCCCTTTACCTTTAACGATCCTGCACATCCCGCCGCACATCCCAAATCAGTGGTGACAGAGCCTGTTCCTCCCCAGCCACAAACACCTAAGCCGCACGCGCATCAGCCGCCCCCATCACCTAGCCCAGAGGATACTCAGCGCATCAAGGAAGCGAGAGAACTCAAAGAGGTGCAGGCGAAAAAGAAAGCCTTGATGGCAGAAATTGAAGCACAAAAGCAGCTGGAGGCTCAGGCGGCCGAAGCTAAAAAGCTCGCGGAAACACAAGCAAAAGCGTGGACACAGGCGGAACGTCGTGCCATGGAGACGGCTAAAATAAATGCCGAGCGCGCGGTTCAACAAGCCGCTCATGCCTCAGTCGCATCGGTGGTTAAAGCACAAAAAATTGAGGTCGCACCACGCAAACCGTTTCCTTGGAAAAAAATGTTGGTCAGTTTGATGATGTTGTTATTGCTAGCATTCGGTGCCGCATTGTACGTGGTGCCCATGGTGATGCCGCTGCAAGAATATGAACAAAAAACCGAGCAGTTTCTCACGGAAAAGCTACAGCAACCTGTTCACGTGGGTCAAATGCGTGCGCGTTTGCTACCGAGTCCACAAGTGACGTTCGACGATTTCTTTATGGGTAAAGCGAATCAGGTTAGGGCGCAACGCGTGACCATCAATTTGGCTATTTTCACCTTGTTTAGCCCCAAAAAAACCATTGAGCATATCGAACTAGAAGGTCTAAAAGTCACGAGTGGTGGTTTCAAAGAACTGGGGGGCTGGCTAGAATCTGTGGCAAGCGATGCTGCTTTCCCTATCCAAAAAATCACCTTCAAACAAGCCGTTTTGGAGACGGAAACTTTCTCAATTAACGAGATCGAGGGGCAGTTTGTTTTCAATGCAGAGGGGCGATTAAGTCTTGCCGATTTTCGAGACAGTGGCGGAAAATTGAGTGTGAGCATTACACCTATTGCGGGACAACCAGAATTTAAATTAACAGTGCGTAATGCGGCTTTGCCCTTCTTGCCTAACTGGTTATTTAACGAACTCCATGCAACAGGGGTATTGAGTGCGAACGGACTGTCTATTTCGCAATTGGATGCCAGCATTGCGGATGGTTTTTTAGATGGCAGTATGAACGTTGCTTGGCATTCAGGCTGGGTTGTACAGGGTAGGTTTAACGCCGAAAGTTTAGATTTGCAAAAATTTAATCGTCACTTGATAGGCGATCTCAAAGGCTTAGTGCATTTTAAAATGCAGCATGGCGAATTTAAAGGTTTAGTCGAGACGGCTGCGCTGTCAGGTAATTTTGTTGCCACTAAAGGCGTGATTCAAGGGATGGATTTAATAGAGATATTGCGTACCCGTGGACGTGAGAAAGCCGTCGGCGGGAGAACTAATTTTGATGAGTTAGCAGGTTCATTGACCTATTCTGCTCATCATTATGAGTTCCAGCAATTAAATTTAAAGAAAGGGGTCTTGAATGCGACAGGGCAAGTTTCGCTTGATCAAAATAAATTGCTTGGGCGCGTCAATGCTTCACTCGAAATTCAGGGAGAAAAGCCGACCATTACCATCGAGATAGAAGGGTCGGCTGAACAATTTAACCAAAAAGTACTGTAGCGGTCAATTAGTCGTTAGTCGTTAGTCGCTGGTCGTTAGTCGTTAGTTGCTGGTTGCTGGTTGCTGGTTGCTGGTCGCTGGTCGCTGGTTGCTGGTTGCTGGTCGTTAGCTTTTAGTTAGCGGGGTGAGGATGTAAGTATATCCACATGAATATAATACAAAAAATTACTGATCCACTACCCTTACCTATCCTGCCAACTAACGACTAACCGCTAGCGACTAACAGCCAACCGCTCACCCCCCTTAACTTTCGGTCAGGACGTACACCATGATTTACCTTCGTGCCTTACTACACAAGCTCAATCAACCTTTAGTCATCAGTTTGGTGCTAGGGCAAATTATCTTTCTGATGATTTTGGGGCTTAAGCAAGTGGGGACGTTGGAATCCCTAGATTTGATGGTGTATGACTGGACGTTGCGCTCTCGCCCTACCCAGCCTCTGGATCCCCGTATCATACTGATAGATCAAACTGAAGATGATTTACGTCGTTGGGGGTTTCCTGTACCAGACGGGGTCTTAGCCGCCATTTTGCAACGCCTAGAAGACGGCGGGGCAAGCGTCATTGGGGTCGATAAATACCGAGACATTTCCACCGCCCCTGGTCAAACAGCACTCAGCAACATGCTGCGTAGCCATTCCAACATTATCTGGATTAGTAAATTTGGTAAAGCAGGCGACCAGCACGTCCCTCCCCCGCCTGAATTACAAGGCACGGATCAATTTGGTTTCAATGACTTAACGGATGATGCGGGTGGCGTGATTCGGCGGGGCGCGCTGTTTTTGGATGATGGCAAAACAACCAGCTACGCATTCGCACTGGTCGTCGCCTTACGCTATCTGGCACAACAAGGCATTACGCTACAAGGCGATGAGCAAAATCCCGATTTTGTCAAAATTGGCAAAACCACCCTTCCCCCTTTTGAAGCCAATGAGGGCGGCTATATTTCAGAAGACGCGGCTGGCTATCAGTTTTTACTGGATTACGGCACCATGCCTTCGCGTTTGCCGATATTTACTTTTTCGCAATTGCTGGATGGTCAAATTCCCCTTGCCGCCCTTAAAAATAAAATTGTCATCATTGGCACGTCTGCCAAAAGCCTGAACGATCATTTTTACACGCCTTATAGCGGCGGAACGGGCATCCATCAACGGATTGCAGGCTTTGAGCTACACGCCCAAATTGTCAATCAATTACTGGGAATGGCACTGACAGGAGATCGCCATATCCATAGTTTACGGGAGCGAGACGAAGGCATGCTCCTTTGGCTGGCCTGTACGCTCAGTGCGCTCATCGGCTTTCGGATGCGCTCGCTGTGGCTGTTTGGTGTGACGGTAGGACTAGGTATCGCGGGATTAGGCACGCTGACGTTTATCGGCATTAGCTATAATTGGTGGATTCCCATACTCCCCGCCTTGTTGGGGTGGGTTATTTCAGCCAGTAGCACCGTTGCCTATTTGTCTGGACAAGAAAGAAATCAACGCAAGCAGTTGATGCAAATTTTTTCCAGCCATGTTTCCAATGATGTTGCCGAAGCCATGTGGCGGGAACGGGATCAATTTTTGGATGGTCATCGCCCCCGTCCACAACAAATCACCGCGACAGTGATGTTCACTGACATTCGAGGATTTACCACCATCTCCGAAAAGTTAGACCCCCCTGCCCTATTTGACTGGCTCAATAGCTATATGGAAGTCATGTCACAAATCGTACTGGTACATCACGGCATGATTAACAAATACATAGGCGATGCCGTCATGGCATTGTTTGGCGTGCCGATTCCCCGCACCACAGAAGCCGAAATCGCCCGTGATGCCACTTCCGCCGTGGATTGCGCCTTAGCCATGCGCGCCGCCATTGAGAAAATGAATGCCGAACGCCCTGACGCGCCGCCACTGGGGATGCGTATTGGCATCTTCACAGGTCAACTCGCAGCAGGCACCTTGGGCAGTGCGCAACGGGTGGAATATACCGTCATCGGCGACACGGTGAATGTCGCTTCACGCTTAGAAAGCTACAAAGGGGTGGAAGACTATGAAGCCTGCCGTATTCTAATCGGTGAACGCACCTTACACTGCCTCAACAACCGTTACCGCACCCACCTAGTCGGCTCCATTCAGCTCAAAGGCAAAGAACAGCCCATCACCGTTTTTCAGGTGGATGATTATGAAGAGAAGGGGGAAGGGGGAAGGGTGAAGGGGGAAGGGTGAAGGGTGAAGGGTGAAGGGTGAAGGGTGAAGGGTGA
>JBASWK010000028.1:0-5879 GCA_049276435.1 Gallionella sp.
CATCGCGCAGCACGGCTTTAGGGTTCTCTTGAGACTGACTCAAGGCGTGGCAGTTATTTTTGGCAGCAGCTTTTTGACGGGTCAGCGCGTCAATGCGACGAGCGAAACTGCGCAGGGCAATCTTCTCATTAGACGGGCGTGTCCACGCGACGAAGTCCATGCGCTCGGCGTACTGCGCCAGTGTTTCGGCATCGACTGCATCCGTTTTGCTGTTCTTCATCAACACTTTGGCAAAATTATGGGAAGACTTCGGATTGACTACCATGAGTGCGATACCCGCGTCGTGCAGCGCAATCGACAAGTCAAAATGATAGCCCCCAGTCGCTTCCAGACAGACGATGATCCCTGGCATACCAACCATCTTTTTCACCAGTCTGGCGCGGTCGGTGGGGGTGTTGGTGAATTTCTGTGGATGGTGAGACTTGCCGTTTTTGCGGATAGTCAGCACCAACTCTTCCGCGCCGACATCAATTCCCGCGAACAGCGAATTGAGTTCTTGAACAACTTCTTTAGATTGATTGACCATGATATTTGTCTGTAAGATTAAAAAAACAAGTAAACTGCTCACTGGTTTCCCGACCCTGAATATGCGTCTACCTTCCTTGCGTATGCAGGCTCTCGGCCTCGGATACTCCACGGTATGGACGAATAGGGCGGGAGGCCAATCTACGAACAGGCTCTGGTTAAAAACCAGTCCTCAGGTTGGGACGGCCTTCCCTGTGAAACGTAAAACTTTTACTTCTCTTTTATACTGCATTTCAGCAAATTCAATCATACAAGGTTGGGCTGAGGCTCGAAGCCCAACGTTTACCGCGTGAATTTGTTGGGCTTCACTGCGTTCAACCCAACCTACGCACTGAATGTCGCGGTCAACCCCAGTGTCAGCTTAACAGGCACGCTGTTAATCAATGGGGTCAGACTTGATTGATTTTAATTTGTTGATTATAAATATATTTTTTGTTTTTCGCACAGGGAGTCAGTGTCGCGGCGGGGGCGAGTTGTGCGTTGGATGTGCAGCATAAGCCTAGCGCGGGGGCAATCGTCGGGGCGACTTATAACGCGAATGTGGTTTTTAATTTAAACGTCGCGCTCAACCCCAGCGTGAATTTAACAGGCACGCTGTTCACGGGGTTGCGGACTTATTACATCCACAGCGACCACCTCGACAGCCCGCGCAGCATCACCAACAGCGCAGGTCAAGAAGTGTGGCGGTGGGACAATACTGACCCGTTTGGCAACAACATCGCCAATGAAAACCCCGCCAAGCTAGGCACCTTCACCTTCAACCTGCGCTTCCCAGGGCAGTACTTTGACAAAGAAACAGGGCTGCACTACAACGTCAATCGGGATTACAATCCAGCGGTCGGGCGGTATGTGGAAAGTGATCCGATTGGGTTGCGGGGCGGGATTAACACTTACACCTATGTTGAAGGGAACCCACTGTGGGATACAGATCCTTTAGGCTTGGCGGGAGGGCGTGGCGAACGTGGAGCTACTGGAGGATCTTCTGGGCAGAACTCGGCCAATAAATATAAGCACTGCAATGAAGATCCATCTGATCCAAATTATATAATTTGCAAAGATCATCAATCGGGGAAAAAAATTCGCAAGCCGAAGCCAGCCGATTGGCCTAACTCAAAAGCAGAAAGTTGCCCAGATCAGAGTTTTTTCTCTAAAGCGGCTGATTGGCTACACGATAAACTCTATTCACCAGCACCTGAAAAAGACCCCTTTTCTGACGACAGCAAATCAAGTGGTCATGGCTCAGGAAATAGCGGTTTTGGCGGATTTCCACCTTTAGTGCTACCCATCCCGCTGTAAAGATGGACGCGATAACTCTAAAATTATGTGTAGAAAGATATGTCACGCATGATAAAAACTGAACATACGTTATTCGACCGAGCGAACGAAGAATGGGATGCTGGAAGATTGCAAGTGGCGTTTGATTTATTTATGGAGGCGGCAAAGTCGGGCGATGTCTGGGCATTCAATAGTTTGGGCTATTTCTACGACCAAGGAATTTCAGTGGAAAGAAACCCCAAGCGGGCGATGGAGTGGTATCGAAAATCAGCTAAGAGTGGTGATGCTTGTGGATGTTTAAATCTGGCTACGCAATATAGAGATGCTGGAAATATAAGGTGTGCCAAGAAATGGTACATCAGGGCGATTGAAGGGGGAGATGCAGACGCGGCACTTCAACTTGGGAAATTATATCTAAGTGGGAAATCGCTGAAACTTGCTGCGAAGTATTTGCAAATTGCTAAATCTTCAACTTTCATTGATGACGATGGGAAACAGGAGGCGGAAATGTTATTTCTATCCTTACCCAGAGAAAAATAGCCCGCGTAGCCCGAAATCGTTATTGCGCCGCATGTCAATTCTTTGTTAAATCAATCCATTGGCGCAATGCGCTGCGCTGATTACCCCCTGCGCTGGCGGGTGATTTTTTGACGATGACGGGGAAAGACAAAAGCGTGCGAATCTGTCGCCCCTACGAAAACCCATGACAAGCCCGCGCGGGATGTGCCGTCAACTCGTAAGGCGGATTCGCCCCATTTTCCCCGCCAAACGAGCCTGCTGCGCGAATCCCCTTGCAGTGTTACAATCGCAACTCACTTTCACGGAGGTTTGCCATGCCCGCCATCAGTATGTTTTACGGCATCATTATTCGGATGTTGTTTATGGATACACAACAGCATCATTTACCGCATTTGCATTTGGAATATCAAGGCATGAAAGCAGTCGTGTCCATTCCTGACGGCAATTTGCTGGAAGGCGAATTGCCGAACAAAAAACTGCGATTGGTGCAGGCGTGGATTGCGATTCACGAAGAAGAATTGATGGCGGATTGGGCGTTGGCGGTGAGGGGTGAAGCGGTGTTTCCGATTGATCCGTTGCGTTAAGGAGTGGGCGATGATTGAAGTCAGTTTGGTTAAAACAGTGGCAGATTTTGGTTTGCTGCTGACGTTCGCAAATGGGGAGCAACGGCATTTTGATATGCGCCCTTATTTGCACTATCCCGTGTTTCGCCGCTTAGAAAATCCCGCTTTTTTTGCCTTGGCACGGGTCGATTACAGCACCGTCACTTGGCCTGGCGAAATCGACATCGCCCCCGAAACGCTTTACCACAAGTCGGTTTCGTTAGCTCGTGCAGATACGATTAGCGCAGCGTAATCGTACATTTACTGAGGCATGAAGCCCACTTTACCGCGTAGTTGCGTGGCATTTATTGGGCGCGGTTTGTCATCTGACTACTGAGGCATAAAATGAAACGATCAATAGTTGTGAAGCTTGTCGGCTCTCTAATAGTTGCTTCTCTAGTAGTATGGTTACTCTATGAGTTACGTGTTGATAGTTGTCTTGATCATGGTGGTCGTTGGAACGCTGAAACATCAGCTTGTGAAGGTATCTAGCCCGCGTAACCCGTAATCGTTATTGCGCTGCATGTAATTTTTTGTTAAATTAATATGTTGGTGCAATATGCTTTGCTGATTGACCTCCTACGCTGGAGGGTAATTTTTTGACGGTGATGGGAAAAATCAAAAGCGTGCGAATCTGTCGCACCTACGAAAACCCATTACCCGCCCGTAGGTTGGGTTGAGGCACGAAGCCCAACGTTTACCGCGTGAATTTGTTGGGCTTCACTGCGTTCAACCCAAGCTACAATAGCCTTCCCCTCAGGCGGATTTGCGCAAGCAATCCGCCATTTCTCGCTTCTTCCGCGTAAAACGGTGAATTGCGGTGCGTTGCACAACGGGAACTTTTGCGCAAATTGGTTGACCCAAAAAAACAATTGGGCTACATTGAGGCTCAACTTGGAGGGTAAGAGAATGGCAATTAACGCAGTGGTCAGGGCGCGCATCGACGAGCAAATTAAGGATGAAGCAGCGGCGGTGTTGGCGGTGTCGGATGCGTTTCGCATGATGTTGACGCGGGTGGCACGCGAAGGGGCGTTGCCTTTTGACCCATTGATTCCAAATGAAAAAACGATTTTGGCAATGAAATCGGCACGGCGCGAGCGGCATCAGAAATCGTTCAAAAGCGTGGAGGACTTGACGGCGGATTTGAATGCGGACGATTGAGCGAGATAATTAGTTTAAGCGCGATTACAAGCGCGAGTTGAAAGGCTTGCACCGTGCGACGTTGAATGATGATTTTGTTGAGGTGGTGGGATATTTGGCGAGTGACTTGCCGCTACCTGTTCGATACCGCGACCACGCATTGACGGGCGAATGGAAGGATTTTCGGGATTGTCATATCAAACCTGATTGGGTGCTGATTTACCGAAAACCCGACAAGACGCGTTTGCAATTGGTGCGAATTGGTTCGCATAGTGAGTTGGGGTGGTAACGCGTCTGGCGGATTCGCCATTTTTTCCCACCCAACAGTGATTTGCTATGCAAATACCCTCATTTTTCACCCAATACCCCTACTAAGTTATGATAGACTCCTGCTTTGTTTTGACTTTTGGGAGTGCGTTATGCAGGGTAAGGATGATTCTCTATTCACCGACTTTAACTTTAAAAAGTGGCTTGGTGTAAAGTCAATGCGCGATATCCGTTTCCTCAACGCCCTACTGCCCGTAAAACACCCCCTTCAAGACAGGCAATATGCCCGCACCGAGCATTGCAACGCGTTCCCGATCAAAGCACAAAAGCAGCCCCGCGCGCTAAAACCATCTTTTGCCTATAGCATCATGCGCACGATAAGTTGTGGATTGCTGATGCTTTTAGCATACGGTCAAGCCGTGGCGGCAGTGCAATGCTCCCCTGCTGAAACAAGTAACTTTCAAGCTCAATGTAATGCTTCTGGAGCTGATGCCGCTGGTCAAGAGGCTTATTGTTTGTCGTTATACCCAGATGGCTATTATTGTGGTCATTATCCGTTGCCTTCACGGGTTCATCCTATCCCCATGGGTCTGGGATGTGAGGTTATTTGGATCAGATCCCCCAGCGGTCTCGAAGGCCCAATTCCCTCTACTACTACTGACGTACTCACACTTGCTTGTTCTAGCTGCCCAACTCACGCCACCGCAGACTTCACCAACAACAACTGCAAATGTGACCCTGGCTACGTTGCCGATCAAGCTGGTCGCGCTTGCGTTAAAGGTCTTGGGAAGCCCGTTGTGCCACCACTTGATCCCGCCATAAAGCCAGATAAAAATAATTCTCCAACCTCCTGTTCAATGACGGGCAACACCAACCCGATCAATATTGCCACAGGTTTAAAATATCAAACCGAAACTGATTATCATTCACCAACAGGATTAGAGTTTAAACGCACTTACAATAGCCTCAGTACCGATAGCTCGGTTCCAAGTGGTTCGTTGGGCGCGGGTGGCTGGCGGTTAGAGTGGCAGCGTTCCATACAAGGTATGGCACAGGCAACCTACTTGCAATCTACGCAAGATTACAAGGTAAACTCCGATGCAACGGGCGTTCTTGCCCCAAATGGTACGACGGTGCCTTTTAGTTCGGGAGGCGTATCAGCCGCAAATGCGTTTTACACTACCCCTGCCACCGCGATGACGATTGACGTTGCAAATGTCATTCGTGGCGCAGGCAAGGTTCACACCTTTAAGCTCGTGAACGGCGTATGGCAATCCGATGGCGACATTACCGAACAATTAACCAGCCAATTTGACGCGGCAGGCGGTATTGCAGGCTGGACCTACACCACCGCAGACAAAGACGTAGAACAATACAACCCCGCTGGAGAGCTGCTTTCCATCACCGATCGAAACGGTAAAATTACCACGTTCACTTACAGCGACGGCACCTTGACAGCACCCAACGGAGGCTATTTGCTAGACGCAACAGGGGCAAGCACCACGACGCTTCTTCCCGCAGGACTACTCATCCGCATCACCGACGCGTTCG
>JBASWK010000029.1:0-52297 GCA_049276435.1 Gallionella sp.
CTAGTCGCTAGTCGTTAGTTAATGTGGGAAAGCTGCCCTCACTATATTTTTTACAATATATTCAAATAGATGATAAAAACATTTCACTCCAGCAACTAAAAACTAACGACTAGCGACTAGCGACCAACAACTCAACACCCAATTACTTGTACACAATACCTTACTACGCCAATCGCACCGATGGATACGGCTAGTCCCCGTTGCGCCATGCCCGTAGTGCCATAAACGCCATCAATTCTTCATCGCTTTGTAAGCCCCGCGCTTGCAGGGTTTGAATGATTTCGGGTTGATTGCAGCGAAAAAAGGGATTGGTGGCTTTCTCCAATCCGATGGTGCTAGGCAAGGTAGGTTGATGGTCAGCGCGGAGGGCTAAGGTATGGATAAGTCGTTGTTGTAGCGTCGCATTTTCAGGGTCGCACAACATCGCGAAGCGTAAATTCATCAGGGTGTACTCATGGGCGCAATACACGTGCGTGCCGTTGGGGAGTGCTTCGAGTTGTTTGAGTGAGTCAAAGAGTTGTTCCAACGACCCTTCAATATTCCGTCCACAACCTGCACCAAACAAAATATCGCCACAAAATAAACTGCTTGAAGAGACAAAGCCAACATGGTCATCCAGATGCCCTTTGAGTTCCAGCACCCGAAACGACTGACCCAATATGTCTAGCACATCGTTTGCGCTAACTTCATGGGTAATGTGCGGATTTTGCGGGTGGGGACAGCCATAGACAGGAATGCGGTATTGATCTTGTAGTTCGCCAATGCCGCCGATGTGATCGCGATGGCGATGGGTACACAAAATGGCGGATAAACGCAACGCGTGTTGTTGCAAGAAATCCATGACGGGTGCGGCTACGCCAGGGTCAACCACCACCGCGTGATGTGCGTCATGGAGTACCCAAATGTAGTTATCTCTCAAGGCGGGAAGAGGGGTAATGGTGAACACAAATTTAGAATCAATAAGCGATGCGCAATTGTAAGTTAATTTAAGCCCGTCGCGGGCGTTGTTAGCAAAACAACCCGATACCGCACCGATTGCTGACACCCCTGCCAACTAGCAACTAGCAACTAACGACTAACGACTAACGACTAACGACTAACAACCACATGCCCGCCTCCCTTATGGATTTTGTGCAATCGTAGGGTCAGGAAACTGCTGCGCACCTGCGATGAGCACACCTGACTTTAGGGGAATATTTTTATCAATCAAGGTATTGCCGTAATAATCAGTCACCCGAAAAGTATAAGGACCCGCCCCCATACTGGGTTTATTTTGCACAAAATAATTGTAGGCGGTACGCGACACTACACCCCATGTCCCATCCTCTTTTTGATACTCCAACTTAGCAATCGGATTGCGATGATTGAGTATCTGCACCCCCGCCCAATAAGCACTGCTGCCTTTCTTGAAGCGATATTGCACAGGGGTTGCTAAGGGCGGCGACTCGATTTGCCATGTCGTCCGTTCCCGACCTTTTCTCAAATCAGCAACCTGTGCAAAGGCTTGTTTACTTAAATCCAGCCCCCCTGCTTTGCAGCCAGGACAGCCATCCACCACACGCACCACCACTTCCCCTTTTGAACCCTTAACGCGCAAATAAGCCCCGCACAGCGCGGCTTTGTTGTAATCGCGACGATTAACAGCGGCAACCATCAGGTCTTTCGGATTCGCATCAAAAGAACACTGACCTTTGCCCGTGGCCTTATAGTAAGAAGACACGCCTTGGTGTACAGGCGAATTGACCGCTTGAGGCACGGCAGCTTCTTCTGCAAACGCTACACCACTGCACACCCACAACAGCAATAAACGAAAAAACATCATGCTCTCCTTTTTTGATAATTCAGTCAGTGTGCTGCAATGCAACGCCGCAGAATGCGAACTACGCCATGTACATCCCGCCGTTGATGTGCAAGGTCGTGCCTGTGATATACGACGCGCTGGGACTGGCTAAAAATCCTACCGCGGCGGCGATGTCGTCAGGCGTACCGAGGCGTTTTAACGGCACATGTTCCACCAATTTTTTACGCAGTTCTTCGCTCAGGGCTTGGGTCATGTCGGTGTCGATAAATCCAGGGGCGATGCAGTTGACGGTGATATTGCGACTGCCGATTTCTTGCGCCAAGGATTTGGTGAAGCCGATCATGCCCGCTTTGGAGGCGGCGTAGTTGGCTTGCCCTGCGTTGCCCATGCTACCGACCACCGAAGCGATGCTGATAATGCGCCCCGTGCGGGCTTTCATCATGGCGCGCAACACGGCGCGGGACAGGCGGAATACGGATTTCAAATTGGTGGTCAACACGTCGTCCCATTCGTCGTCGGTCATACGCGCCAACAAATTGTCACGGGTGATGCCTGCGTTGTTGACCAAAATCGAGATTTCGCCGAATTGACTGCGCAAAGCCGCCAATACTGCCTCGGTTTGCGCCACGTCATTGACGTTCAACGCCATGCCCGCGCCCTTGATATTCGCCACCGCGAGATAGTCACTAATTGCTTGCGCGCCTTTTTCACTGGTGGCTGTACCGATAACGGTCGCACCTTGTTTACCCAATTCCAACGCAATGGCTTGACCGATACCACGGCTTGCGCCTGTGACCAACGCGATTTGTCCTTGTAATGTCATTATTTATTCCTCCCAAGAAGTATTGTTGTGGGTATGAACGTTACATCTCCCACGAACCATGTTCCCTCCCCCTTGCAGGGGGAGGGTTAGGGTGGGGGTAGAAATGCGGCGTTTGTCGTGCAAGCCTTCAACCCCCATCCCAGTTGCCCCCTCGCTACGCTCTCCCCCTCTGCTAGGGGGAAGGGGGTTATGGTGGATGCGCTGCGCTTATCCACCCTACGTTTGTTTATGCCAAAATTGTCAATGCCGCCGTCAAACTCGCCCCGTCATGCAGCGTTAAGGCTTGTTGGCGGGTGTCGATGCGTTTGTTTAAGCCGCCTAAAATTTTGCCTGGGGCGCATTCGGCATTATGCGTGATGCCTTGATTGCCAAATGCCAACACGGTTTCTACCCAACGCACAGGCGAAAACAATTGGCGCACCAATGCGTCTTTAATTTGCGCGGGGTCGGTATAAGCCGCCACATCGGCATTGTGCAACACAGGAATCGCGGGGGTTTTCACCGCAATGCCGTCCAAATAAACGCGCAATTGTGCCGCTGCACCCGTCAACAAACTGCAATGCGACGGCACGCTCATCGGCAACATAATGGCGCGTTTCGCGCCTTTAGTTTTTGCCAACGCCATGCCGCGTTCCACCGCCGCACGGTTACCTGCGATCACCACTTGCCCGACGGAGTTGTAATTCACCGCTTCCAGCACTTCACCTTGCGCACCTTCCGCACACACAGCGCGCACCGCGTCGTCGTCCAAGCCCAAAATCGCCGCGATGCCGCCCACGCCTTCTGGCACGGCGTTTTGCATACATTGCGCACGGTAGCGCACCAGCGGCAAGGCATCGGCAAACGACAACGCACCCGCCGCGACCAAGGCGGTGTATTCGCCCAAGCTATGCCCCGCCATCAAGCTAGGCGCAGCACCTTGTTGCGCCTGCCATGCACGATATACCGCCACACCAGCAGTCAGCATAATCGGCTGCGTGTTGATCGTCGCGTTCAATTCCGCGTCCGTACCATCCTGCACCAATTGCCATAAATCTTGTTGCAACACGTCCGAGGCTTCCACAAACGTGTCGCGTACCACGGGAAAATCCCCATACCCATTCATCATCCCGCGAGATTGCGAACCTTGACCAGGAAATACAAAAGCAAATGTTGTCATATTTTTTTAGTTGTTAGCTATTAGTCGTTAGTTGATGGTCGTTAGTCGTTAGTTATGCGTGCGAGTGGTTAGTTGGATGTTTTTTTGACCGCCGCACTTACCAGCGGTTTTAACCAACGACTAACGACTAGCAACTAACGACTAAACACCTACCAGCGTATCAGCATCGCGCCCCAAGTGAAGCCACCACCGACCGCTTCGAGCAAAATGTGTTGTCCCGCTTGTATCCGCCCATCGCGCACGGCGGTATCCAGTGCCAGCGGAATCGAAGCAGAAGAGGTATTGCCATGATGCGCGACGGTGACCACTACCTTGTCCATGCCCAGCCCCAGCTTTTTGGCGGTGGCTTCCATAATGCGGATATTGGCTTGATGGGGAATCAACCAATCAATCTGGCTGCATTGCAACTGATTGTCCGCCAACACTTCTTCTACCACTTCGCTCAGTACGGTGACCGCAAACTTAAATACCGCCTTGCCGTCCATGGTGATGAAAGGCACGCCTTGCACCGCGCCATTGTTGAGATTGCCCGATGCTTGCAACATGCCGCGATGACGACCATCGGCATGGAGCTTGGCGGAAATCACCCCAGCGGTGTCACTGGCTTGCAAAATGACCGCACCCGCGCCATCGCCAAACAACACGCAAGTCGCGCGATCCGTCCAATCCAACATACGCGACATCACTTCCGCGCCGACGACCAACACGGTTTTAGCTTGACCACCGCGTATATACAAATTCGCCGTATTCAGGGCATAGATAAACCCGCCGCACACGGCTTGCACGTCAAACGCCGCGCCGCCATTTTGAATGCCCAGTTTATCTTGCAAAATGCACGCGGTACTGGGGAACATTTGGTCAGGCGAAGTCGTTGCAACGATAATCAGATCAATGTCATTGGCGATAATCCCTGCGGCTTCAATCGCACGCAAGCTGGCTTGCAAGCCCAGATCACTGGTCATCTCGCCTTCCGCCGCAAAATGCCGTTCCTGTATCCCGCTACGCGTGACGATCCACTCGTTGGTGGTATCGACCTGCTTTTCCAAATCAAAATTGGTAACGGTTTTAGCGGGCAAATAACTGCCCGTCCCAATCACGCGTGAATACATCAGACCTCCCCTTGCGCTGTTTTTTGACGTTGTTCGTGCCACTTTTCAACATGGGCACTGATATGTTGCAACATGCCACCACGCGCTTCTTCGGCGGCTTTTTCAATGGCACACTTAAATCCAAATATATCCGCCGAGCCATGGCTTTTCACCACAATCCCCTTTAATCCCAAGAAACTCGCGCCGTTATAACTGCGTGGATCTAGGCGATTTTTAAAGGCACGCAACACAGGACGGGCAATTAAAGCAGTGAGTTTGGTGAACCCATTGCGGGTAAATTCCTCTTTAAGCATCCCCGTCATCATATGCACCACCCCTTCGGCGGTCTTGAGGGCAACATTCCCCACAAAGCCATCGCACACCACCAAATCCGTTTTGCCTGCAAAAATATCGTTACCTTCGACATTTCCATAGAAATTCAAATCACTGGCACGCAACAATTCAGCAGCTTGTTTCACCACTTCGTTGCCTTTAATGTCTTCGCTACCGATATTCAATAAACCGACGGTGGGATTGGCTTTATGCTCCAAGGCACTGACCAAGGTTGAACCCATCAAGGCAAATTGCAACAGATGCTCGGCGGTACAATCAGTATTGGCACCTAGGTCCAGCATACAAACTTTGCCATTTTTGGTCGGCAAATACGACGCGATGGCGGGACGATCTATCCCAGGGATGGTTTTTAGGACGTAACGCGCCGTCGCCATCAGTGCGCCCGTATTACCCGCACTGACGCACGCAGCGGCTTCGCCATTTTTGACTAGATTGATACTGACCCGCATCGAAGAGTCTTTTTTGCCGCGCAGCGCAGATTGAGGCTGCTCATCCATCATCACCACTTGCGTAGCAGGATGAATGCGTAAATGGGCGTTGGTTGACACGTCCAACTCACGCAACGCAATTTCAATTGCATCCACAATACCGACCAACACGATGATGTCGTTAGGATACTGTTTAAGGTACTCAATGGCAGCGGGAACAGTGACCGTGATGCCGTGGTCACCCCCCATTGCATCTATAGCTAATGTGACATCCACTCAGCAATCCCTGACATATAGAAACAAAATTTTATTGCAACTTAAACGGGGTGAAACCGCCTCATTGCACATATGTACGCACAACAAAAATAAGCGACGGTAATTAACCGCGCTTATCAGTCTTTGAACACCCAATACCACACAAGAGAAGCAGCCGATGCGAACATCAGCTGCTCTAAGGCTTATTCACCCTTGGTTTTCTGCACTTTCTTACCACGATAAAAACCAGCTGGGCTGATGTGGTGACGCAAATGTGTTTCACCTGTAGTTGGCTCAATCGCCAAAGCAGGAGCGGTCAAGAAATCATGCGCGCGGTGCATACCACGTTTGGATGGGGACTTTTTATTTTGCTGAACAGCCATGCTAATACTCCTAAGATAAATCTATTTAACTACGTTTTTAATTTCGCCAATGCCGCAAAAGGATGTTTAACATCCAACTGAGCATCGTCACGATTTGTCGTCTGACAAGCCCCAACCTCATGCTTAGGCGCGAGCGGCAAGCTTAACAAGACTTCTTCTTCAAGTAAGTCCTGAATATCTAACTTCACTTGCGCCAAAATACTGTCGTACGCTTCGTCATCACACTCTTCCAACGCATCCAACTCCGCCTGACTACGCAAAAACACCGCCGTTTCCAGTGCGACAGGGTAATCTAACGCGCCCAGACAGCGTTGACAACGCAATGTACAAGAGCCAGACAGGCTCAAGACCAACATCGGCACGCCGTATTTATCCAAGCCGCCCTGCACGGTATAGCGCAGCACACCTTGTGAATTTTCGAGTACATCGGACAAGCGCGACAGATCCGCAATTAGCATTTCACCGCTAATTTGCTGACCATTTTTGGCAAAATCCAAGCTATCAATGAAAGGAGGTGCAGACATAAGCCGCGCATGATATATTTTTCCACCTCCCCTGTCAAAAATCTGCGCATTATGTTGTCAAATCCCCCTTTGCTCGTGCTTGCTTCCACCTCCATTTATCGCGCAGAGCTACTAAAACGCCTCCGCATCCCCTTTGAAACCGCCGCACCCAATGTCGATGAAACCCCCTTGCTCAACGAATCAGCACGCAACACTTCCTTACGCTTAGCGCAAGAAAAAGCCCGCGCCGTGGCGAACAACTACCCTAACGCCTTGATTATCGGCTCAGACCAAGTGGCGTTATTAGCAGGACAACAAATCGGTAAACCACTGACCCACGCCAATGCCGTGCGCCAACTCCAAACCATGCGCGGCAAAACCACCTGTTTTTACACCGCCTTAACCTTATATAACACGTGCACAGGTCGCCTACAAAGTGCAGTTGCCGAAAACTTCGTCAGCTTGCGCGACTTGAGCGATGCGGAAATTGAAGCGTATTTATTGAAAGAACAACCCTACCACTGCGCAGGTAGCGCGAAATCAGAAGGCTTGGGCATTGCGCTCATGACCAGCATGACGGGAGACGACCCCAATGCCTTGATTGGCTTACCCTTGATTTTATTGATCAAAATGCTACGAGAAGAAGGAGTGAGCTTGTTTTAAGCGAGGTAGGATGTGCCGACAGGCGCATCAATTCCATTGTGATTCAACATAGATGCGCCTATCGGCACATCCTACGCACGTTGCCCCACCACAACCCGCGTCAATCCACAGGCGATTTGCTACAATGCGCGCCGCGTTTATCAATGAGGTTAAATATGTATAACTACCCTGACCGCGACGGTCATTTTGGGCAATTTGGTGGGATTTATATGGCGGAGACGCTGATTCCTGCTGTAGAAGAATTGCGCGATGCGTATTTGCATTTTCGCGAAGATGCGGAATTTAAGGCGGAATTTGCGGATGAATTAAAGCATTACGTCGGTAGGCCTAGTCCGATTTACCACGCGAAAAATTGGTCGGATCGGCTGGGCGGGGCGCAGATTTATTTGAAGCGCGAGGATTTGAATCACACGGGCGCGCACAAAATCAATAATGCCATGGGGCAAGCCTTGTTGGCAAAGCGCATGGGCAAAAAGCGGGTGATTGCGGAAACGGGCGCGGGGATGCACGGCGTAGCGACGGCGACGGTGGCGGCGCGCTATGGCATGGAGTGCGTGGTGTATATGGGCGCGGAAGATATTCAACGCCAAGCTCCCAACGTGTTCCGCATGAAATTGTTGGGTGCGACGGTTGTGCCTGTGGAAAGCGGCTCGAAAACGCTGAAAGACGCGTGCAACGAGGCGATTCGGGATTGGGTAACCAATGTGGAATCAACCTTTTACATTTTCGGCACGGCTGCTGGGCCGCATCCATATCCGATGATGGTGCGCGATTTTCAATGTGTGATTGGCAACGAAGCCCGCGTGCAAATGCCCGAAATGATTGGTCGTCAGCCCGATGCGGTGATTGCTTGCGTGGGCGGCGGCTCGAATGCGATTGGGATTTTCCATCCGTATATTGAAGTGGAAGGCGTGCGGCTGATCGGCGTGGAAGCAGGCGGGCATGGTATCAGCAGTGGTTCGCACGCCGCACCGCTGACTTCCAACAGCAAAGTCGGCGTGTTGCACGGCAACCGCGTGTATTTGATGCAGGACGAGAATGGGCAAATTATCGAAACGCATTCGATTTCGGCTGGCTTGGATTACCCTGGGGTTGGTCCTGAGCATTGCTGGTTAAAAGACACGGGGCGCGCCGAATATGTGGCGATTAACGACGACGAAGCGATGCAGGCTTTCCACAATTTGTGCCGTTTTGAAGGGATTATTCCCGCGTTGGAATCCAGTCACGCCTTGGCGCACGCTGCCAAAATCGCGCCCACCATGCGCAAAGATCAAGTGTTGCTGGTAAATTTATCAGGTCGCGGCGACAAAGACATTAACACCGTGGCACGTTTGTCGGGGATTACATTATGAGTCGCATAGATCAAACTTTTGCAGCACTTGGACAGCGTAAGGCATTGATTCCATTTATTACCGCAGGCGATCCCTCGCCTGAAATGACCGTGCCATTGATGCACGCGCTGGTGGCTTCTGGCGCGGATATTTTGGAATTGGGTGTGCCATTTTCCGATCCGATGGCGGATGGCCCGACCATCCAACGCGCTTCCGAACGAGCGTTGAAAAAAGGCGTGTCGCTGCGCAGCGTGTTGGGCATGGTAGCGGAATTCCGACTACAAAATACCACCACCCCCGTGGTGCTAATGGGCTACGGCAATCCGATTGAAGCGATGGGCTGGGACGTGTTCGCGCAACGCTGTGATGAAGTGGGCGTGGACGGCGTACTGACCGTGGATTTCCCCCCCGAAGAAAGCCACGACGCGTTCGCCCATTTGCAACGCTACCACATCGCACCGATTTTCCTACTCGCCCCGACCACTACTGAAACGCGCATCAAACAAGTCGCGCAACTGGCTCGCGGCTATGTGTATTACGTTTCGCTCAAAGGGGTGACGGGCGCGGGGAATTTGGACTTAGACGCGATTGCCGATAAAATTCCGCAACTGCGGTTACATATTAAGTTGCCGATAGGCGTGGGTTTCGGTATTCGCGATGCGGAAACTGCGTTGGCGGTGGCAAAATTATGCGACGGCGTGGTAGTCGGCAGCCGCATCGTGCAGGAAATTGAAAATTCAACCGCTGAAAATGTGATCGCCAATGTCAGCGCGTTGGTCAGCGGTTTAAAGCAAGCGGTGGCGCAGGCGTAATCTCGTAGGTGCGAATTTATTCGCACGCCTTTGTTTTATTTACCCGAAAACCGTGCGAATGAATTCGCACCTACCGTTATCAATTACCGCAGCATGACTTAGGTCATTGATATGCAAAGATTATCAAGGAGTTCACCATGAGCTGGTTTCAAAAATTATTGCCCCCCAAAATGAAACGCCGCGAAGGCGATGCCAAGAAAAATGTGCCTGAAGGCTTGTGGCACAAATGCCCGTCCTGCCAAGCCGTGTTGTATTACGCCGACTTGGAAAAAAATCACAGCGTCTGCCCAAAATGTTTGCATCACCACCGCATCACCGCCCGCACCCGACTGGATTGGTTGTTAGACGGCGAAGGTCGCTTTGAAATCGGCGCAGAAGTATTGCCTATCGACCCATTGAAATTCAAAGACAGCCGCAAATACTCAGATCGCTTGTTAGCCTCCAAAGAATCCACGGACGAAGACGACGCGCTGATTGTGATGCAAGGCAGCATCCACGCCCAACCCGTGGTCGCAGCGGCATTTGAATTCGCCTTTATGGGCGGCTCCATGGGTTCCGTGGTCGGCGAACGCTTTGTGCGCGGGGTGCAAGTTGCCTTGGATCAAAAATGCCCCTTCATCTGCTTTGCCGCCAGCGGTGGCGCACGGATGCAAGAAGGCTTGCTGTCTTTGATGCAAATGGCCAAAACCTGCGCCGCACTCACCCAATTAAGTGAAGCTAAACTGCCCTTTATCTCGGTATTGACCGACCCGACCATGGGTGGTGTCTCCGCCAGCTTCGCCTTTATGGGCGACGTGGTCATCGCCGAACCAGGCGCGTTGATCGGCTTCGCAGGCGCACGCGTCATCCAACAAACCGTGCGCGAAACCCTGCCAGACGGCTTCCAACGCGCTGAATTTTTGTTAGAACACGGCGCAGTCGATATGATTGTCGATAGACGCGAAATGCGCGACCAACTGGCGAAATTGATGGCATTGTTGAGCAAACAAGATGCCGTGGCGGAGATTGAGGCGGCGTAAGCTCCTGCTGAACATAATCATGCACATTAGTCACATCTTTCTAGAGAATCTCCGTGGATTTAAGGAGCTAAATTTTGATTTGGCGCATAGCGTTGATGCGCAAGGTCAATCTTGCTATGCAGGATGGATTGTATTTGTCGGCGATAACGGTTCAGGTAAAAGCAGCTTGCTAAAAGCCATTGCCGCAGGTTTATTATCCGAAAAGCACCTTGATTCCCTAGAACCAAACCGCAGCAATTGGATAAGGAAAGGAGAAGATAGGGCTGGATATACGCTAAACATCGAACAAGAAAAAAGAGACGATCATTTTGCCAACGATAAAATCTATCCTATAGAAACGGGCATTTTGAAATCCAAGGGGGTGTACGCGGACAATGACAGATCACAAGATGATCCATTGTTTGATATAGCACACGTACCACACGACGATTTGTTAAAATTAGCCCCACTAGACAATAGCACCATTGAAAAATTTGCTGAAAACCAAGTTGAGTACTGGCTTAAACACTGGCTTAAACAGCTTCCTGAGACGACAAAGAGGGTTGTTGAGTCTGCTGGTATTCGAGAAAAATCGGCAACTTCAGCTTATCAGTTGCTTATGTCTGATGAAAATAAGAAGAACTTAATGTTAATAAACTTGACGTACTTGGCGATGACCCAAGGTCCACTTGCTGATAATGCAACGGGTTGGTTTTCCTGCGGTTATGGCCCTTTCCGTCGAGTATTCGGCGCATCCCAAGAAGCAACCCAGCTCATGACGGGTGAAGTGGTAGAGCGTTTTGCCACGCTGTTTAATGAGGCGGCTTCATTGTTTGAAGCGGATCGTTGGTTGCGGGATTTGCGTTACAAAACCCTAGAAGGCAATGAATCCGCCAAGGCGCAACTGGAATTGGTGTTGGAATTATTACGCGATGAGTTTATGCCCAATCAAATCACCCTAAAAGGAGTCAATTCCGATGGTTTGTGGCTGGAAGACCGCAATGGTTTGCGTTTAGCTTGGCGCGATATGAGTGATGGTTATCGTGCTGCGTTGGCATTGTTATGCGACATTTTGCGCCATCTGATTCGCAAATTTGGTGTGGAAGGGCTGGCAGCGCGCAATGCCGAAGGTCGTTTGTACATTACCCGTAGCGGCGTGGTGTTGATTGATGAAGTCGATGCGCATTTGCATCCCGAATGGCAACGTGAAATCAGCGGCTGGTTAAAACGCCATTTCCCGCATATTCAATTTTTGGTAACGACACACAGCCCACTAATTTGCCAAGCGGCGGACAAAATTTTTGTGTTGCCTGAACCTGGCAGCGATGAATTACCTTACGCACTATCCGATGCGCAACTACAAGAAGTCCGCGCCTCCAAAAGTGATGCCGTGCTGCGTTCACCTGCCTTTGGTTTGCAAAATACCCGCTCGGAATTAGCCGTTGAAAATTTAGCCGAATTTAGCAAACTGCGTAGCAAACAACGTGCAGGGGCAACATTAACACCAGCCGAATCAACACGTTTGGCTGAATTGGATAACTTTATCCACGCGGATAAAGAGCTGTAAATCATGCGACGCGTTCGGCGAGTAGCACTTGCCCCTGACCTGCACACTTATCTGCATGATAAACAACAGGAAATCGACTCCGCGCGGGCGCAGGAAGAAAAACCTGATATAACCAGCAAGTGGAAATCTGCGCGTCAAACCAAAGCCATGGGCGAGGTGCTTGCTACTTTGCAATCCATGATGGACAAGCGCGGACGCTGTATGTATTGCGTGGATTCGCATGGTTGCGATATTGAACACTTCCGCCCTAAATCGCCCTTTCCTGAATGGATGTTTCAGTGGGACAACTTGCTGCTGTGCTGCACAGAATGCGGTCGCTTTAAAGGTAGCCAATTTCCACTGCACGACGAACAGCCTTTGCTGATTGATCCTTGCGTCGAAGAACCTTGGGATTATCTGGATTTTGAAATCGAAACGGGCAGAATGTCTGCTCGTTTTATTTTGCAACGCAATGATTATTCAAATAAAGGATTAAAAACCGTTGAGATACTGCAACTAGATCGCCGTGAGGGGCTGGCTGAGAGTTACAAACGAAGCTATAAACGCATCCAGCAATGTATTAGCAACCACTTGGAAACGCCCTTCGCAACACCTGACGACTTGGTTGGCCATTTGTTAGAAGCCGATGACCACGGTTTATTAGGCTGGTGCTTTAAAGGCACGGGACAAAATGACGCGCCTTTTTCGACATTAAAAACACAGCATCCCGATGTTTGGCAGGAGTGTGTTAAGGCTTTTACCTATTGCTAACCATATAAACCCGACATGCTCTATTACGTCATCAAAATTCTACTTTCCGCATTGCTGCTCGTTAGCATCAGTGAAATTGCCAAGCGCAATAGTGGGGTGGCTGCGTTATTAGCCGCACTGCCGCTGACTTCTTTGTTAGCATTTGTGTGGCTACACCTCGACGGCACACCGCCGTCTCAAATTGGCGCGTTATCAAGCCAGATTTTTTGGCTAGTCATTCCTTCTTTATTGTTGTTCATCCTGTTGCCTGTGTTGTTAAAGCAGGGCATGGGATTTTGGCTGAGTTTATTTCTCGCCAGCCTTGCAACGATTGTCGCTTATTTTGCCCTGTTGCCGCTGCTGCGCCGACTGGGCGTGTCGCTTTAATTTTTCAACTGACTCCATGCCCACCACCCTCCCAGACTGGCTCACCCACCTCGAATCCCTACACCCCAAAACCATTTCCCTAGGCTTAGACCGCGTAGCGGAAGTCAAACAGCGGATGAATTTATCGCCTGATTTTCCTGTGATTGTGGTCGGGGGGACGAATGGCAAGGGGGCGGTGTGCGCGATGTTGGAGGCAATGTTGACGGCAGCGGGGTATCGCGTGGGGTGTTATACCTCGCCGCATTTACTGCGCTATAACGAGCGGGTACGGGTGAATCAGCGCGAAGTGGAGGATGCGGCGTTGTGTGCGTCATTTGCGGCGATTGAACAGGCGCGCACCCTCACCCCAGCCCTCTCTCAGGGGGAGAGGGGGCATAATGCGCGAGATGTCGGGATAAATCCCGACCTACGGGGCGATATTGCGTTGACCTATTTTGAATTTGGCACCTTGGCGGCGATGCAGTTGTTTATTGAGCAGCGCGTGGAGGTGGCAATTTTAGAAGTGGGGCTGGGCGGGCGTTTGGATGCGGTGAATGTGTTCGACAACGATTGCGCGATTATCACCAGCGTGGATATTGACCATACCGATTATTTGGGCGATACCCGCGAGGCGATTGGGTTTGAGAAAGCGGGCATTTTCCGCAGTGGCAAGGTCGCGATTTGTGCTGAACGTGATGTGCCAGATTCGATGTTGCAACACGCGCAAAGCATAGGCGCGACGCTGTGGCGTATTGAGCAAGACTTTGGTTTTAAACCTATTTCGATGACGGCGACGCAACCCTGGCAGAACAAGATGGCAATTGCGTCCGACGTGCCGCCCGCCAATTCGCCATCGCAGCAATGGGATTTTTACAGTCCCACAGGCGCACGCGCTTCCCTGCCCTACCCCGCTTTGCGTGGGCAATTTCAATTAGGCAATGCCAGTGCGGTGTTGGCAGCGTTGGAAGTGTTGAAAGAAAAACTGCCCGTCAATATGGCAGCCGTGCGGCGCGGGCTGGTAGAAGTGTCGCTCACGGGACGTTTTCAAACCTTGCCAGGCAAGCCCACGGTTATTTTAGACGTAGCCCATAATCCCCATGCCGCACGCAGTTTGGCGCAAAACTGGGCAAGCTTACCGACGGCATCTTGCCGATACGCCGTATTTGCCATGTTAAAAGACAAAGATATTGCGGGCGTGATTGCCGCGCTGCAAGACCAAGTGGATGTATGGTTAATCGCCAGCATACACGCCCCGCGCGGTGCAACGGCGGATGAAGTCAGTGCCGCCCTACAGGTTTGCCATGTGCGCGGCGAGATCCAAAAATTCGACAATCCGACCGCCGCTTTTGTTCATGCCTGTAATGTCGCGGGCGAAAATGATAGAATCACCGCCTTTGGCTCGTTCTACACCGTGGCGGAGGTGCTGCAAGCACACCGTTTACATAGATAAGGTGTGCACACAAACCAACGCATATTTTGATATTAATCACTTGTCGCTAGTCGTTAGTCGTTAGTCGTTAGTCGCTAGTCGTTAGTCGTTAGCTTTTTAGTTGGAAGCGTAAAAATATGAGCGTATCTATTTAAATATATAATCAAAAATATGGGAATGCTGTGATTGCACATCCCAAGCTACTTAAACTACCAACTAAAAACTAACGACTAACAGCCTAAATTGAACGTAGCTATCAGAATTTTTCAGGAATAACAGTCAATCATGACCAAAGAATTAAGCGTTGATGAACAAGCTCTGAAGCGCAAAACCCGCCGCCGTTTACTGGGCGCGGCTGCGCTGACGTTAATCGCCATTGTGGCACTACCGATGCTACTGGATAACGAACCCAAGCAAGTGGGGCAAAATATCAGTCTGGATATTCCTTCACCTGAAAAAATCAGCGAATTTACCCCTCCCACACCATCCGCTGAAACAATCGCGCCTGCACCCGAAACCCCTACTACCATTCCTGATCGTAATGCGAGTGACGCGCCCGCCGCCCTGCCTCGTCGCAGTGATACCGCACCTGCCAAAAACAAACTTTTAAACAACAACGCGGCGACCACGCACCCTGTGATCGTGATCCCCCCCATAAAAAGTCGAACCGAGCGCGCGGACAATAAACGTTATCTGCTGCATATCGGCAACTACAGCAATCCTGCCAAAGCCGCGCAAGTGGCGGAGAAATTAAAGCAAAACAACCTGAATGTCAGCATTGAAAAATCTAACCACAAAACGCGCATTCACGTAGGGCCTTTTACGGATCGCGGACAAGCCGATAAAGCCCGTCAACTGTTGCAAAAACAAGGTACGCGTTCAACGCTTATCACCACAAAATGAATCCTATTGATGCCGCCGTTATTGTGATTATTGCCCTCTCCGTCGGCATGGGCTGGATGCGCGGGTTTGTGTACGAACTCTTGTCCATATTTGGCTGGCCAATTGCTTTTTATATGAGCAAAACCTACGCCAATAATGTCGCCGCCCAGTTGCCCAACAGCCTAGATTTACTGCTCATGCCTGTGACCTATGCCATTATTTTCATCGTCACACTGATCGTTTGGGGTCTCATTGTGCTGGGGTTTTTCAAGCTGGTCAAAGCCGTGGGACTGGGGCGGGTGGACAAAGCCTTAGGCGTGGCGTTCGGTTTGGCACGGGGGGTGATTATCCTGTTGGCATTAGTCTTGCTATGTGGCTTATCCAACTTACCTGAACAACCCGTCTGGATGACCGCTTTCGTGACCCCTTTTGCAGAAGACCTCGCCTTACAAAACAAACCTTACCTGCCTGCAAACGTGGCGCAGCGTATCCATTACAGAAATCGTTACTAATTACTAGGATCACAACATGTGTGGCATTCTCGGCGTTATTTCACAAACCCCCGTCAATCAATTGTTGTATGACGGCTTACAAGTTTTGCAACATCGCGGACAAGATGCGGCGGGTATTGCAACCATCAACGGCAATACCTTCCATTTGCACAAAGGCAATGGCATGGTGCGCGATGTGTTTCGCACCCGCAATATGCGCGCGCTCCTCGGCAATGCGGGTATCGCTCATGTACGCTATCCCACCGCAGGTTCAGCGGTCGATCACAACGAAGCGCAACCGTTTTACGTCAACTCCCCGTTCGGCATTATGCTGGGACACAACGGCAATTTAACTAATACTGACGAACTCAAAAAGCAGCTTTTTGATGAAGACTTGCGTCATGTCAATACCAATTCAGACTCTGAAGTTTTGCTCAATGTCTTAGCCAATGAATTACAACGGCAATCGAAAATCGAGCGTTTGACCGAGCAAGGCATTTTCGCAGCGGTGGCAGGCGTACATCGCCGTTGCAAAGGTGCTTATGCCGTGGTCGCCATGATTGCGGGCTATGGTCTGCTGGCATTTCGGGACATTTACGGCATACGCCCGTTGGTCATTGGCAGCAATCAAACCGCAACAGGCACAGAATACTTAGTCGCCTCTGAAAGTGTCGCGCTCGACACCTTAGGCTTTAAATTTTTACGCGACATCGCACCTGGCGAAGCGGTATTTGTGGATTTCGCAGGCAAACTGCACAGCCAACTATGCAGCGACCATGCCAGTTTGAATCCTTGCATTTTTGAATATGTCTATCTCGCCCGTCCTGATTCGGTCATCGACGGCGTATCGGTGTATGAAACCCGTTTGTATATGGGCGAATTTTTAGCTGAAAAAATGAAGCGCACCTGGCAAGCCGTCGATATTGACGTGGTCATTCCTATCCCTGATTCCAGCCGCCCCAGTGCCTTGCAACTGGCGAATCACTTAGGTTTAAGCTTCCGCGAAGGCTTCGTCAAAAATCGCTACATTGGTCGTACTTTTATCATGCCAGGGCAAGCGATGCGTAAAAAATCCGTCCGCCAAAAGCTCAATCCCATAGGTGTGGAATTCAAAGGCAAAAACGTGTTGCTGGTAGATGATTCCATTGTACGCGGCACCACCAGCCGTGAAATTGTACAAATGGCACGCGACGCAGGCGCACGTAAAGTCTATTTCGCCTCCGCCGCCCCGCCCGTGCGCTACCCCAATGTGTATGGTATCGACATGCCCAGCCCGCAAGAGCTGATTGCCACGGGACGCACCGATGCCGAAATCTGCCGCGAAATTGGCGCGGACAACATCATTTATCAAGATTTGGCCGATTTAAAAGCCGCCATACGCAAAGCCAATCCCAAAATGACCAGCTTCGACGCATCGTGTTTTGACGGCATTTACATCACAGGCGACATCACCCCCGCCTATCTAGAAGCCATCGAAGCCCGCCGCAGCAACGGCAAAGCCAACACCAAAGAAGACAAAAACCAGATGGCGTTGGATTTAGAGGACGAATAAATCCAACCGTCGCGCGGCTTGTTTTTTAACGATTGACAGGGGTGGGACGTGAGAATCAGCGATAAGCAGCGAAAAATTATTTTGGCATCCACCCAAAAATGCTTTGGCGAGGATGTTCAAGTACGCTTGTTTGGCTCTCGCGTCGATGATGCCAAAAAAGGCGGCGACATTGATTTGTATGTCGAACCCCAAAAAATCATGGGCGCGTTGCAAATTGCTCATGCCCGACACATTCTTGAAGACGCACTTGAAATTAAAGTTGACCTAGTCGTCAATAATGGCAATGTGCGGCTACCCATCTTTGAGATTGCCAAAAAAACAGGGGTAGTGCTTTGAATAATCGTGACATTATTGAGCGTAAATTAAACGTGCTGCGGCGGCTTAAGGTGTACCTGCAATAGAGTGTATGTTTTTTGGAAATAGCCGCACAAAGCAATTAGATCTCTCATACTTATAACTTAGAAAGATAAAACCATGAAACCCTTTCTAAAGTGGGCAGGAAGCAAGTACAAAATAATGAATCGCATTCTCGAAACTTTGCCTAAAGGGCAACGTTTAATCGAGCCATTTGCGGGGTCGGGCGCGGTGTTTTTGAATACAGATTTTGATGAGTATTTAATTGCCGATACCAATGAAGATTTGATCAATTTATTTAAGCACATCCAGAGCCACGGCGATGAATTTATAAATTACGGCACAACATTTTTTTCACCTGAAAACAATACTGAATCAGCTTTTTATACGCTGCGCAGCGAATTCAACGAATGCGTAGATCCTGTCAGAAAATCTGCGTTATTTATTTATCTTAATCGGCATTGCTTTAATGGTCTGTGTCGATATAACTCAAAAGGAAAATTTAATGTTCCTTTTGGTCGATACGCGAAACCGACTTTCCCTGCTGAAGCGATTCGTAATTTTCACGCAAAAAGTAAGCGGGCTATTTTTGAAGTGGCGGACTTCAAAGCCACGATGGATAAGGCGAATGATGGATGTGTAGTGTATTGCGATCCGCCGTATGCACCATTAACAACAACGGCAAATTTTACTGCCTATACGCAAGATCGTTTTGGCGCAAGGGAGCAACATGACCTTGCCGCTTATGCAAAAAAACTCACGGAGCGAAGCGTTCCTGTCATTATCAGCAATCACGATACTGAGTTCACTCGCACCATATATTCAGAGGCAAAGCTCACCTCGTTTGATGTGCAAAGATTTATTTCTAGTGATTCTAGTAATAGGAATAAAGCTGCTGAATTGATTGCTGTGTATGGCTAAACAAACGACTTACAAAATCACTGACGAAGTTGTTTATCAAGGTGGATTCAGTTTTGATGCGCCACATTGGGTAGCCGAACCCACTACAACTTCTAAAAATTTGCGCGTACTTGCAGATCACGAGCGTGGACTTTATTTGTATCAGGCTAATTGTTTAGAATTGCTAGATATGATCGCGGAAAAACACCCCAACGGCTGTTTTGATATGGTGTTTGCAGATCCTCCATACTTTCTTTCCAACGGCGGCATCTCTTGTCAAAATGGCAAAATGGTGTCTGTCAATAAAGGGAATTGGGATAAATCTCAAGGCTTTGAAGCGAACCACAACTTTAATCTTGAATGGCTCAAACGTTGCCAAAAAGTATTAAAACCAAATGGCACAATTTGGGTGTCAGGAACAATGCACAGCATTTATTCTGTCGGATTTGCGATGCAGCAATTGGGCTTCAAAATGCTAAATGACATCATTTGGGAAAAACCCAATCCACCGCCTAATTTATCGTGCCGTTATTTTACTCACGCCTCTGAAACCATTTTATGGGCAGCGAAGTCAGCAAAAAGTAAACATTTGTTTAATTACGAACAGATGAAATTAAATAATGATGGCAAGCAAATGAGATCGGTATGGCGGATAAAACCACCCACAACAAGTGAAAAATTATTTGGTAAGCACCCCACACAAAAACCCTTAGCGTTGCTGACGAGGTGCATTGAGGCAAGCACATCGGAAGGTGATTTTGTATTAGATCCATTTTCAGGCAGTGGAACGACAGGCGTTGCAGCACTTGCGTTACAAAGAAAATTTTGTGGCATTGAAAGTGATCCTGAATTTATTTCGTTGTCGCTTAAGCGGCTAAACTTAAAATTAAAAGGCTAATGGATATAGCATGGACAAAGCCCGTATGTTAAACGAACTGGCCGATGATGATTTCGCTCGGTTTACACTGGGGATTGGAAAGTTTACTGGCGTTACGCAGCGGATGGAAGCTATTATGTCCGTTCTAAAAATAAAATAGAGAACTTCGGTATGGCACTAAATCACGATGGCTGGGATGAAATATTTTCTGCACTAAAGATTGTTGATCACGTAGATGCCAAAGGCTATTTCGATATAACAGCTAATCAGATAAAAAAGATTTCTGGCCGTGAGCCTCGTTTGATGGCAAAGATTGACTTTCGTGAACACATCCCACCAGTAATGTACAAGCAGGCTATGGCTATCCTCGCCATATCCAACGGCACATATAGAATAGGCAGATTCGATCCCTTCATTGATATTGAGCCTGTATCCATCGTAACGCCTTCCAGCTTCGCATTTCCTAGCAACATCATCACCCTCAACCCGCAAAAGTTGACGCATGAATCTGCTGCGCTGGATGCAGCACTGGTATCTGGCATACTGCATGAAGTGTTTGGCGAAGACATTGCGCTTACTATTCGTGGGCGCACCAGAAGCCCCAATTTCGCCTTCCCCCTCAATGGCATTAACTTCCCTATATCGGGCGTACAGATCGAGGTGGACGGAGGTTACGAGGGGGCTACGACCGTGAATTTGATTGAGGCGAAAGTTGGCCCCCGCGACAATCTCAACGTGCGACAGCTTATCTACCCGCAACTGACATGGGAAAGCATCATCGGCAAGAGAAAAGCCGTCAAGACATTCATCTGTTTCTATCAGGAGCCAATATTACGATTCATCCCCGTGGTTTATGGAAATGGCGTGTGCAGTGCCGATCATAGCAATGAGAAGGCCTTCATCCTAGAGCCGATAGCGAAACTCAATCTGCCCTCAATCAAAGCGAATCCCAATGCAGCATACCCAGTACTTGGTGTTCCATTCCCGCAAGCTGATAACTTCGATACCGTGCTGGCGATGTTTAATATCGTTGTGAACGAGCAAGAGATTTCCAAGGATTCGCTCTTGCTGGAATTCGACCTTACGATGCGCCAAATCACATATTACAGCGATGCGTTAAAGTGGATGGGGTTGGTTGATATAAATCAGGCTATGGTCAGAATCACCGCTGAAGGCAAAGTCCTTGCCGCTTTATCCCATGCCAACAAAATGAAGCGGCTGGCGGAGATAATTTTCTGTGAACCGATTTTTAATCATGTTCTGCGCAAGCCTGGGCAGGAAGTCCCGATGCGATTGTATGAGCGATGGGGAATGAATGGAACCACACCTGCGCGTCGTATGAGTACGGTTCGCGCATGGGTTAATTACTTCGAGGCGTTTTCAAAACAGGAAACTTTGAAGCTTTAACAACATCCACATAAAGTGCCGCCAAGCACATTCATATTCATATTCATATTCATATTCTTTTTACTTCCGCGACATACCGTACAATAGCTTTGCGGACCTTCAGGATTATTTTGCGAACTTCTTTTGGGCGTAGCACCGAAATTCGCGGGATACGGATAGAAAACATGATGTGTCCCGTTACGTTGAGAACAGTGAGGACAAGATTTCATTGACCTGTCACCATTAAATTGGGCTTCATGGAGCTTTTTACCGCAAGCAGTACACGACATATTCTTTCCTTTCAAAACTTGCGCGGAAGTATAAAGGGCAATTTGGAGCAAATCAATCCTATTTATCCATCCATTACCGATTGCGTTGACAGTCCGTTTGGGGAATGTTAATTTGCGCTTGCGCCAATTTGAGTTCAGCTTGCGGGCGCGTAAAAAATTCAGCTAAAGCGGGGGGAAACTCGGTTTAGCACACGCTATCCGAGTTTTTTAATTTACGGGTGAGGCATGTATATTCCACAACATTTTGCTGAAAACGATGTGCAGCGTTTGCATGAGTTTATGCGTCAGCATTCTTTTGCCACGCTGGTCACCACACATGACGGCTCGCCTTTTGCCAGCCATTTACCGCTGACATTCGCGCACGGAATCGGTGAGCATGGTGCGTTACTTGGACATATCGCCCGCGCTAATCCGCAATGGCAAGATTTGGCAGCAAGCGCGGAAGTGCTGGCGATGTTTCAAGGTGGTCATGCGTATGTGTCGCCTGCTTGGTATGAACCGAATGCGATGTCTGTGCCAACTTGGAATTTCACAGCGGTACACGCTTACGGCACGGCACGAATTTTGTCGGAAAGTGAGTTGGAAAACACCTTGCAGCAACTCACCGATGAACACGAAAAAGCATTGCCGCAACCCTGGAAACTGGAGCTGACGCAGACCATGCGCGAGCGTATGTTGGGCGCGATTGTGGGCTTTGAAATCACGCTCAATCGCGTCGAGGGAAAATTCAAATTAAGCCAAAATCGCAATGAACAGGATCAGCGCAATGTGATGGAAAAATTAGCAGAAAGCGAACACGGAAAAGCGGTCGCGCACAGTATGCGCACAAATTTGCAAAGGAAAAAACCATGAACGAAGAAAATTACCAACCCGAAACTTTAGCCATCCGTACTGGCACTGCGCGCAGCCAATTTGGCGAACATTCCGAAGCGATGTTTTTGACTTCCAGCTTTGTGTTTGACAGTGCCGCCCAAGCGGCAGCGCGCTTTATTGGCGAAGAACCTGGCAACATTTATGCGCGCTTCACCAATCCCACCGTGACCATGTTTGAACAACGCCTCGCCGCGTTGGAAGGGGCGGAATTCTGCGTCGCCACCGCGTCGGGGATGGCGGCGATTTTGTCGTGCGTGATGGGCGTGTTGCAGGCGGGCGACCACATCGTCGCGTCGCAAAGTTTGTTCGGCTCGACCGTCAATTTGTTCAACAACGTCATCAAAAAATTCGGCGTGGAAACCACTTACGTTTCCGCCACCGACGTGGCGCAATGGCAAGCCGCCGTGCGCCCCAACACCAAGCTGTTTTTCTTGGAAACCCCGTCTAATCCGCTGACCGAAATCTCCGACGTGCGCGCCATTGCCGCCGTGGCGAAATCTTGCGGCGCGCTGTTAGCGGTAGATAATTGTTTTTGCACGCCTATTTTGCAACGCCCGCTGGAATTGGGCGCGGACATCGTGATTCACTCAGCGACCAAATACATCGACGGCCAAGGGCGTGTGCTGGGCGGCGCGGTGTTGGGCAACAAAAAACTGCTGGAAGGCGTGTACGGCTTTTTGCGCACCACGGGCCCGACCATGAGCGCGTTCAACGCGTGGGTATTTTTGAAAGGCTTGGAAACCCTGAAGCTGCGCATGGACGCACACAGTGCCAACGCCTTAGCCCTCGCCACTTGGCTAGAACAACAACCCAACGTCGCCCGCGTGTTCTACCCTGGCTTGCCCTCGCACCCACAACACGCACTCGCTATGCGCCAACAAAAAACAGGTGGCGGCATCGTCTCGTTTGAAGTCAAAGGCGGCAAAGCAGCCGCGTGGCGCGTCATTGACGACACCAAAATGTTGTCCATCACCGCCAACTTAGGCGACACCCGCACCACCATCACCCACCCCGCCACCACCACCCACGCCCGCATCACCCCCGAAGCCCGCGCCGCAGCAGGGATTAGCGATGGACTGATTCGCATTGCCGTGGGGTTGGAAGCGGTGGAGGATATTCAGAGGGATTTGAGGGGGTTGGAAGATTGAGAAAGGAATCAAAGGGAAGCATACGAAAATAGTAAAGCTTTTTGTATGTATTAAATTAGGATTTACTATAGGAGTACGACATGGCGGTGGTTAGTGAAGAAAAAATTATGCAAGCTCTAGATTGGGCTTATGAAAAATCAGTAAATGGCGTAGCAGGATTGGATTCAGCCGAAGAATTAGCTAAAAGCTATATGCAAAGCAATGATTCCTCTTATGAACAAGCAAACTCTTTGATTCGTTGGCAAAATACAAAAGCAGGAACATCTGGTTTTATTACGGGGCTTGGTGGAATTATGACTTTGCCAATTGCAATTCCTGCAAATATTGCGAGCGTGCTGTATGTACAAGTTCGCATGATTGCGGCGATTGCACATATTGGGGGATATGATCTCAAAGACGACAAAGTCAAAACTTTGGTGTACTCCTGCTTGGTTGCCAATAGTGCAAAGGATGTTCTTAAAGACATTGGAGTGGCAGTAGGAAACAAAATTGCAATGAATGCCGTCAAATCCATCTCGGGAAAAACCTTGCAAGAAATTAACAAGAAAGTCGGTTTCAAACTTTTTACAAAATTTGGCGAAAAGGGAATCATAAACCTGGGAAAAGCAGTTCCTTTGTTAGGTGGACTCATCGGGGGAACATTCGATGCAGTGACAACAAACACCATTGGCAATATTGCTAGGGATACATTCACACCAGAATAGCCCGTAGATTGGGTTGAGGCACGAAGCCCAACATTTACCGCGTGATTTGTTGGGCTTCGCTACGCTCAACCCAACCTACTATTTTGCGCAATTTAACTTAACCACGGAGTCGAACCTCAATGTCGGATTGGATACATTACATTAGCTGGATTAAAGAACTTTGGTATTTCTGGCTATTTGGCATCGTTGGGGTGGGGATACTGGCGGAGTTCGTGGATGGTAAACCCCATCCAATATTCAGAGCATTGAAAATGCTCGCCTTTGGCATCATCACCATTTCGTGGATACTCGGCATGTTATCCCTGTTGTGGTGGCTAAGCGATTGGGCACTGGCATTTTTCTCGCACTTTCTGAGTTCTGATTCGGCAGTGCCGTGGTCTTTTTCAAGGTGGTATCAATCATTAGGTTGGTTAGGTAATCTATGGTGGTATTACGGCATCGCAGAAGTGGGGCTGCTGTGCGTGGCGATATTGGCCATCGTGCTGCAAAAGGGCAAAGAAAATTCGATTACACCGTTTATCAGTTGGTTTATGTTTTCACTATTCGCTTTTTTCGCCATGCTGGTTATCTCGGCTTTTGGCGGGGTGATTAACGCATTTTTGAAATGATTTTGTGCGCAGCACGCATTGCAATATCTCGCCCTTATACCAATTCGATCCCATTTTGATCCATGAAAACACCCCCACGCCCCACCTCCCCCCCAAAATCCTCCGCCGCCAAACCCACCCTTCACCCCCGTAACCGCCATCGCGGGCGTTATGATTTTCCATCGTTGGTGGCGGCTGTGCCTGAATTGGCAGGGTTTGTGGCGAAAAATGCTTATGGTGATGAGTCTATAGATTTTGCCAATCCCGCTGCGGTGAAGCTGTTGAATCGGGCGTTGTTGCAAGCGGTGTATGGCGTGCAGGGCTGGGATATTCCTGCGGGATATTTGTGTCCGCCGATTCCTGGGCGGGCAGATTATGTGCATTGCGTGGCGGATTTGTTGGCGGAGGGCGGGGCGATTCCGCGTGAGGCGCGGGTGTTGGATGTGGGCGTGGGGGCGAATGGGGTGTATGCACTGATTGGGCAGCGGGAATATGGCTGGCAGTTTGTCGGGGCGGAAGTGGATCGGGTTGCCATCGAAAATTTGCAGCGGATTTTGGCGGCGAATGTGGGCTTGAGCGAGGCGATAGCACTGCGTTGGCAAGCGTCGCCGAAGTCAGTTTTTCACGGCATCATTCAAACCGATGAACGCTTTGAGCTGACGATATGCAACCCGCCGTTTCATGCGTCCGTGGCGGAAGCCAAGGCGGGGACACAGCGTAAATGGAAAAATTTAGGACACGGCGCACAGCCCACGTTGAATTTCGGCGGTCAAGGGCGGGAACTGTGTTGCGAGGGCGGTGAACTGGCGTTTGTGTGCCGCATGGTGGAAGAGAGCGTGCATTTTCGCGGGCAGTGTTTGTGGTTTACCACGCTGATTTCCAAAGCCACCAACTTGCCCAGCGTGTATCGCGCCTTGCAACGCGTGGGGGCGGTGCAGCAGCACACCCTCCCGATGGGGCAAGGGCAAAAGCAAAGCCGAATCGTGGCGTGGACGTTTTTGAATACGCAGCAACGCCAAGCGTGGCGGGCGGCACGTTGGGGAAAATCTGAAAAATGAACGAGATAAGTGACCTGCAACACGCTTTGCGCACTTTTCGGGATGAACGCGACTGGGCGCAGTTTCACCATCCCAAAGACTTGGCACTGGCGTTGAGCATCGAAGCCAGTGAGTTGCTGGAATGCTATTTGTGGAAATCGTCCGAACAAGCGGATTTAAACGCGGTAAAGGAAGAGCTGGCAGATGTGTTCGCTTATGCCTTGATGTTAGCGGATCAATATGACTTGGATGTAAAACAAATTGTGTTGGAAAAAATGGCTAAGAATGCGGTGAAGTACCCCGTCGAACAGGCTAAAGGCAGCGCGGAAAAATACACTGAATTGCCATCATTCCCCCCAAAGGGACTGAAATAAAACCATTGAGATAAGTGGTTGTCTACAAATAACTGGGTATTGAGTTGTTAGTCGCTAGTCGTTAGTTTTTAGCTGGCGGGGTAAAATACCTTTCTCATCCACTTGAATATAGGGTAAAAAACACAGTATCTGGCAGCTTCCCAGTATTAACTAGCGACTAGTGACTAACGACTAACGACTAACAGCTCAGAATATCCGAGAATTTAGGCGCAGGTGCTTACGCCAAATAATAGAGCTGCAAAACAATATCTCGCAAAATACGAACGGGATACACAAAATTCCCCGCCAATGAATGAAAAACCATGCCTGTTTCTTCAATTAAACCCAAAATTTTAGCGGTGTATCTCGAATTGGCAAAAGGGATGGTTATATGCAATCTGTCGGTTATGTCGCATAATGGGCTTGACGCTTGGGCAAATTCGGCATAAAAACTCAACTGTGCGCGTCAATGCACGGAATCGCAGTATCTACTTAAATTTTATCAGGAGCTCACCATGAATACCCCATCTTCCACCGATGTCAGCAAAGAAAAATTGATGCAAGATTTGCAAAATGTGGTTGCAGATGCTGAAGAATTATTGCGCGCAACCGCCAGTCAAACAGGTGAACGGGTCGCCGTGGCGCGCGAACGTATTGAAGAAAATCTCATCGCCGCCAAACAACGTATTGCGGTTGCTGAACTCGCATTACGCGAAAAAACCCAACAAGCTGCGACCGCGACGGATGAATATGTACACAAAAACCCTTGGCAAGCCATCGGTGTCGCAGCGGGCGTGGGGCTGTTGATCGGCATGTTGATTTCACGCGGTCGCTAAATCATGGTCGAAGTCGGTCTGTTTGATTCTGTCAAACGACTCGGGGCAACGCTTACGGCGATCGCAGCCACGCGGCTGGCATTATTGGCGAATGAGTTGCATGAAGAACGCTTGCGATTAACGCAGATGCTGCTGCTTGCCCTATCGGCTTTGTTTTGCTTTGGGCTGACGGTGGTTTTTTTGACTACGTTTTTAGTGGTATTGTTTTGGGACAGTCACCGTCTCATGGTACTGGGACTGCTCTGTGTGGCATTTTTTAGCTTAGGCGGCGCGATGTTGTTTTTGCTGCGCCAAAAAATCGCCCAAAAACCTCAACTTTTTGCTGCCAGCTTAGCCGAGCTGAGTAAAGATCGGGCCTCATTACAATGAATCCACAATTATTTGAAATTCAGCAACAGCGAGCTGCATTATTGGCTCAAATTGCGACCCAACGTGAAGAAATGAAACAGGTCGCACACCAGTGGAAAGGCTCCTTGCATTTAGTGGATCAAGGATTGCGTACGCTGCAATGGCTGCGCGCCCATCCGTTGGCTTTGGTCGGTCTAGCGGGACTCTTCTTGCTCCGCAAAGGCAGTGCGGTGGGTCTAGTGATGGGGCTATGGCGCGGCTGGAAATTTTATCGGCGCACGAAAGACTTACTTAGCAAAGCACGTCATGCTTCATAAATTGATATGATACCCGCAGCCTTCGTACCAGCGAATTAGCAAGCAGCACATTCACAACCATCCATTTAGAGGTGATAAATTGGCAATTGAATTATTTAACAATGGCAAACATATTTGCTTAATGTTCGACGACTTGGCGGACGACGAAAACAATCATGCCGTACAGGCAAACCAGTTTCTCATCGTTGATAGCGAGCATGGTGCGCTGATTGACCCAGGTGGCAACATGACCTACAACGGCTTATTGATGGGGATGCAAGAGCATTTTCCCTCTAAGTACTTGGATTATTTATTTGCCTCACACGCGGATCCAGACATTATCGCCTCCGTGAACAAATGGATGATCCATTCTAGCTGTACAGTCGCGATTTCCGCACTTTGGGCGCGTTTCGTCCCGCACTTTTGTACGGCGGGCAACACGGAGGGGCGTATTCTCTCCATCCCTGACCAAGGCATGAGATTCACCTTAGGAGAGTCCACGATCGTCGCGATTCCTGCGCACTTTATGCACTCTGAGGGGAATTTCCAATTTTACGACCCCATCAGCAAAATCCTATTCAGCGGCGATATGGGCGCATCCATTGTGTCACATGACGAAGCGGATACGCCTGTAGAAGACTTTGCCGCGCATTTGAAACACATGGAAGGCTTCCATCGTCGCTATATGATTTCTAACAAAATCTGTCGCTATTGGGTGCATATGGTGCGTCAGATGGATGTGGAATGGATCGTGCCACAGCACGGCAAATCCTTTAAAGGCAAGAAAATGGTCAATCAATTTTTGGATTGGATTGAAGATCTACCTTGCGGCGTGGACTTGATGACACAAGACGCGTATCGCGTACCTGCTTAATCACGCTCAACGATATGGTCGGGTTTTAACCTGACTGACGTGATCACGATTTTCAGGATAACAAAAGGGGCAAAACATCGTCCCTTTTAACCAGAAATCACCCACAACACCCCAAAGAAAATAGGTTGATGCAGCATATAAAGCAATAAACTGTGCCGCCCCGCCCACGTCAAACCCCGCAGCACATCAGGCACTTGCCAAGAGGCCTTCAGCCATGCTTCACTGACAGGATGTCGCGCTAAGAACATCCCTAGCATCACCACACCCATCCACGGCAACAACGGCACATAATCTTCTGTGATGGGCTTATAAGTCATCATCCCTAGCCATTGCAAAGCAGGATGGTTAAATACCGCATGTTGAAAGGTCGCGCCAATCAAAATCAGCGCGCTGCCAACGATCAAGTTCAACCAATATCCTCGCAATAGCAGTAATCCTATCGCGCTAGCAATAAAAATAAAATGCAGCACCCCAAAGAAAATCATACTCTCTGGAAAGACCGCATAACTCCCCACACTGACCAAGGCAGCACACCCTAACAAGCGCGCCAATCGTGGCAAGGCGGCACGCCAGCGCACGCCCAGTGGGTTTGCCAGCACCAGACTCACTCCCACCAAAGTTAAAAATAAAGTCACGACCAACAAGCGCAAATTGAGCCAAAAAGGCTGATGATAAAAATCCACGCTCATCCAGTGAAAATAATTTAAATCAAAGCAAAAATGATAAAAAAACATTAACGCAATTGCCCCGCCCCGCAAACCATCGACGCGGTTATAGCGTGGTTTAGGGGGAGTGACTGTTTGAGCCGCTTGACGCGTGGCTTTATTTTTTGGTTTCATCGGATTTTTCAAAGAGATAATTTGGTCGTTAGTCGTTAGTCGTTAGTCGTTAGTTGTTAGTTGCTAGTTGCTAGTTGCTAGTTGCTAGCTGGTAGCTGGTAGCTGGTAGTTGGTAAGCACCCGCGCCTAAATTTTCGGGTATTTTAAGCTGTTAGTCGTTAGTTATTAGTCGCTAGTTAATGCTGTGGGTCTGCTTGATGCTATATTTTCCACAATATATTCAAGCGAATGAAAAAAGCCTTTCACTCCACCAACTAAAAACTAACGACTAACAGCTAACGACTACTAACCACCTCCTTAAAAGCAAAAAGCCCGACACTTTCATGTCGGGCTTTTTTAACGTCTAAGAACCGATTAAGGTGCTTGGATGTTAGAGGCTTGCTTGCCTTTTGGACCTTGAACAACTTCAAAAGTCACTTTTTGGTTTTCTTTGAGAGACTTGAAGCCGCTCATGTTGATTGCAGAGAAGTGTGCAAACAGATCTTCGCTACCATCATCAGGCGTGATGAAACCAAAACCTTTTGCGTCGTTAAACCATTTAACTGTACCAGTTGCCATGTGATTATTTCCTTACTTACTAAAAAAACGGGGGAGAAACCCCGCGAAACTGTTTGAATCTAAGACCGCACACGGCGAAACCAGTACTGCAGAAACTTTGAATCAAACACCAGACCGCTTTTTACGCTGGTTGGGGGAGTCTCGTCAAGCAATAAATTTATTATTTTGCATTTAGCTTGAAAAAATGGGGAAAATCGTCAAATATGGCATGTCATTCACCTTTGGGAAGCTGGATTCACGCCATGTCTACATTGTCACACAGCGAAACGGTGCTCGCACCTGAGCGTCAAAAAATCAAACCGCCTCGCTTGTACAAAGTGATTTTGTTTAACGACGATTACACCACCATGGACTTCGTGGTGGAGGTCTTGCAGCATTTTTTTAAGATGAATATGGAGCAAGCACAGGTTATTATGCTCAAAATACACAACGAAGGGGCTGCGGTCTGCGGGGTGTACACCCGTGATGTCGCCGAAACCAAGGTGACCCAAGTATCCGAATTTGCCAAACAACATGAACATCCACTACGATGCGACATGGAGGAAACACAATGATTGCGCAAGAACTAGAAGTTAGCTTACATCTCGCCTTTGTCGCGGCGCGCCAAAAACGCCATGAATTTATCACCGTTGAGCATTTACTGTTAGCGATGTTAGACAATGCCTCCGCCGCGCGGGTGTTGCGTGGCTGCAACGCCAACCTTGACGAGTTGCGCACGGCATTAAATACCTTTGTCGATACCCATACGCCTGTCGTGCCTGGCAAAACGGACATTGAAACGCAACCGACCATGGGATTTCAGCGCGTGATTCAACGCGCCATTTTGCATGTGCAATCCACGCAAAGAAATTCGCAAGTCAAAGAAATTGATGGGGCCAATATTCTGGTCGCACTGTTTGGCGAGAAAGAATCCCATGCCGTTCACTATCTCACCGAACAAGGTGTTCGCCGTGTCGATGTGGTGAATTTCTTGGTAGATGGCATACCAAAAGCCCCCGAACCTACCCCTGCTCAAGCACAGGAAGGTGACGCGCCCCCCTCGCCTGATAGCGCGCTCAAAAGCTACACCTTGGATTTAAACGCGCAAGCCCTCTCTGGCAAAATTGATGCCCTAATCGGACGTGAACTGGAATTGGAGCGCGTGATTCAAACTTTATGTCGCCGCCGTAAAAATAATCCGCTGCTGGTGGGTGAAGCGGGCGTGGGAAAAACCGCTATTGCCGAGGGCTTGGCACGGCGCATCGTGGAAGACAACGTGCCAGATGTCCTCAAGGACGCACGCGTTTATTCCTTGGACATGGGCGCATTGCTGGCGGGAACAAAATATCGTGGCGACTTTGAGTTGCGCCTCAAAGCCGTGCTCAAAGAGTTGACCGCCCAGCCTGGGGCAATTTTATTCATCGACGAAATCCATATGCTCATCGGTGCAGGTGCAGCTTCTAGCGGCACCATGGATGCGTCCAACTTGCTTAAACCCGCACTGTCCAATGGGCAAATCAAGTGCATCGGTGCGACTACCTATCAAGAGTATCGCGGGGTGTTTGAAAAGGATCACGCGCTGTCACGCCGCTTCCAAAAAGTGGACGTGCCTGAACCGTCCATCGAGCAAACCATCGCCATTCTGCGCGGGCTTAAAGCCAGCTTAGAGGAGCATCACAATATCAAATACAGCGCGGCAGCCTTGACCAGTGCGGCAGAACTATCCGCACGCTTTATCAATGACCGCCATTTGCCTGACAAGGCGATTGATGTGCTGGATGAAGCGGGTGCGGCACAACGAATTTTGCCAAAATCCAAGCAAAAGAAAACCGTGGGCAAGCACGAAATCGAAGAAATTATCGCCAAAATTGCCCGTATTCCGCCACGCACGGTGTCGGCGGATGATCGCAATGCCTTGAAAAACTTGGATCGCGACTTAAAAGCCACGGTATTTGGACAAAACAAAGCCATCGACGCACTGGCAGCCGCCATCAAAATGTCGCGCAGTGGCTTGGGCAATCCGCACAAACCCATCGGCAGCTTTTTGTTTTCAGGACCAACGGGCGTGGGGAAAACCGAAGTGGCACGCCAATTGGCTTTCGCCATGGGTATGCCGCTGCATCGTTTTGATATGTCGGAATACATGGAACGCCATGCGGTATCACGCTTAATCGGCGCGCCACCAGGCTATGTGGGTTTTGACCAAGGGGGATTGTTGACCGAAGCGATTAGCAAACAGCCACATGCGGTGTTGTTGCTGGACGAAATTGAAAAAGCCCATCCAGACGTGTTTAATATCCTGCTGCAAGTGATGGATCACGGCACGTTGACCGACAATAACGGACGTAAGGCTGATTTCCGCAATGTGGTCGTGATTATGACCACCAATGCGGGCGCGGAAGCGTTGAACAAGAGCCATATTGGTTTTACCCACAACAAGGAAAGCGGCGATGAAATGAACGACATCAAGCGGATGTTCACGCCCGAATTCCGCAATCGCTTGGATGCCATTATTTCCTTCGCCCCGCTGGATCGTGACGTGATTTTGCGGGTGGTCGATAAATTCTTGATGCAGTTAGAAGAGCAATTACACGACAAAAAAGTGGAAATCGTCTTCACGGATGCCCTCAAAGACTACCTTGCCAAACACGGCTTTGATCCCAAAATGGGCGCGCGCCCCATGGCACGTTTGATTCAAGACACCATACGCGCAGCCCTAGCAGACGAATTGTTGTTCGGTCGTTTAGCCAATGGCGGCAATGTGACGGTCGATATGAATCAGGCGGGCAAAGTGGAGCTGCAATTTGCGAAAGAGGCCGTCGCGGTTTAAATGAGTTCTGGCTATCGCGGTCGCTTCGCCCCCTCGCCCACGGGGGCGTTGCATTTCGGCTCATTGGTGGCGGCGGTCGGCAGCTATCTGGATGCCAAACATCAGCAAGGGAAGTGGCTGGTGCGCATCGAGGACATAGACACCCCGCGCAATGTGAAAGGATCCGCCGACAACATCCTCCGCACCTTGGAGGCTTTTGGCTTGCATTGGGACGAAAGCGTGCGGTACCAAAGCCAACACTTAGCGGTCTATGCAGACACTTTGCAGCATTTGAAAGCCCAAGGCTTAGTGTATCCCTGTGGGTGTAGTCGCAAAGCCATTGCCAATGCGACGCAAGAACAGATTTATCCTGGCACCTGCCGTCAGCAAGCCCCCCAAATGCTCAACCCAGCTCGCATACCCGCTTGGCGGATGCGTGTGGATGATGCGGTCATCTCCTTTACCGATCGTTTACAAGGCAAAATCACGCAAAATTTGGCAACCGACGTGGGGGATTTTGTACTCAAACGCGCCGATGGCCTGTTTGCCTATCAACTTGCCGTGGTGGTCGATGATGCGGCACAAGGCATCACCGACATCGTGCGGGGGGCGGATTTATTAGATTCCACCCCCCGCCAAATGTATTTGCAACAACAACTGGGCTTGGATACCCCGCGCTATTTGCATTTACCGCTGGTGCGCAATACCCAAGGTCAAAAACTCAGCAAACAAACCCTTGCCCTCGCCATTCACCCAGACCATCCGACAGCAACCTTGTACGCCGCTTTGCAATACTTGGGGCAACATCCGCCCGCCGAATTGCAACACGCGCCCTTAGCCACCTTATGGAATTGGGCAATTGCACGCTGGAATAGCGACCATATTCCCCTTCAAATACCCCCTATAGTTTAGCGTGGCGCATTCCCCAAGCTACATTATAATCCCCGCCACGATGCTCCTTTTTGATAATCCGCCATGCCTTTAAGTCATTTAGCGCGTGCTGATGCACATCGCCATACCCGTATTGCGCACTGGATAGGGCAGCTTGGTCTTGCTGCGGGCTATATATTGCTTGGTTTAGTGTCGAACTACTACTCCGCGCGCGCAGGTGCGGTCAGTATTTTCTGGCCAGGCAGTGGTCTCGTACTGGGCGCGCTCCTCATCGGGGGGCGACGTTTTCTCTTGGGCGCATTATTGGGGATGGGGATACTCAACACCCTGCTCCATCATGCCCCTTGGCTGGTACTCGGCATTACCTTGGGCAGCAGTCTGGCGGGCTGGTTTGGCTATTGGCTACTGACACACCACCATCGCAAAACCGTGTTACTACAGACCTTACCAAGCTATCTACACCTGTTCGTATTGGGGGGCTGCATCGCCAGTATGGTCGCGGCACTCATCGGGACGCTCTCCTTACAACTGACAGGCCAAATATCGTCGTCTGAGTATTGGCATACCGTCTCGCACTGGTGGATGGGCGACATACTCGGCGTAGTACTCATCACGCCCCTGATGCTGGCATGGCAACCTAGCAAACACACCCCACTCACAGGGCAAAAATGGCTCATTGGCATAACATTACTGAGCCTAACCTTGATAGCAGGGCAAATGGTATTCTTAGATTGGCTGAACATCCATTTTGGTGATGTCGCCAAAGATTTCTGGATGTTTTTGTTTATATCTTGGGTCGCCATACAACTTGGGGTACGTGCAACGACCTTTGCCTTGGTGATGATCGCCATCCAAGCATTAGCAGGTGCGCACGTGGGAACGGGGTATTTTGCCCACGACATCGCACAAACCCACCTGCATAACTATTGGGCTTACATCCTCATTCTTAGCTTGGTGGGCATGACCATGACCATCTATGTCCATGAAATAAAAAATAATTTGGCCGCATTAAAACTCAAAGACACCGCGCTCAATAGCACCGCAAACAGCATCGTTATTACCGACAAAAATGGTCTCATACTCTGGGCAAACCAAGCGTTTACCCACACCACGGGATACAGTTTGGCGGAAGCTACTGGACGCAACTCAGGCGAACTGGTGAATTCAGGCAAACAAGATCCCGCGTTTTATCAAGCCATGTGGGCAACCCTACACGACCATCGCCCCTGGCGAGGAGATTTGGTCAATCGCCGTAAAGACGGTTCCTTGCATGTCGAAGACATGACCATTACCCCGCTGCTAGACGAACACCATACAATCAGCCATTTTGTCGCCGTCAAACAAGACATTACCGCGCGTAAACAGCTAGAACAAACCTTAGCCGTCAGCGACCTTGCCCTTAAATCCATTTCGCAAGGCATCCTTATTTCAGACGCGAATCAACGTATTATTTCGGTGAATCAAGCCTTTACTGACATCACAGGTTATCAAATCACCGACATGCTGGGGCAAAAATGTGGCATGGTACAAGGTTCGCTCACCGCCCCCGAAACTGTCCACGCCATCAAATTAGCCGCCCAACAACAAACCACCTTTACAGGCGAAATACTCAACTATCGCAAAGACGGCAGCACCTTTTGGAATGAGCTGACCATTTCTCCCGTGTTTGACCCACAAGGGACGCTGACGCATTTTATTGGCATTACGCAAGACATCAGCAAACGTAAGCAATTAGAAGCCGCGCGCCATGAGGCACTCGACCTACTCCAAAAAGTCGCCAGCCGCGTGCCTGGTCTCATTTACCAACTTCGTTTGCACCCAGATGGTCACGCCTCTATACCCTTCGCCAGTGAAGCCATTTTGAACTTATATCGCATCACGCCAGCAAGTGTGCGTGAAGATGCCAGCCCTTTGTTTGCCATGCTGCACCCAGATGACCTCGACTCAGTTTGGCGATCCATTCAACAATCTGCGCAGCATTTGACTTTATGGCGACAAGAGCATCGGGTCAAATTCGACGACGGCTCAGTACGCTGGCTACTCGGCAACGCCTTGCCCGAACGTGAAGCCGACGGAGGAACGCTGTGGCACGGCTTTATCACCGACATCACCGAGCATAAACAAATGGAAGAGCAAGTCCATCAACTGGCATTTTATGACGCGCTGACCCAACTTCCCAACCGTCGCCTGCTAGATGATCGTCTAAGCCAAGCCATGGCGACTAGCAAACGCAATGCCTGTTATGGTGCGGTGATCTTTCTGGATCTCGACAACTTCAAACCCCTGAACGACACGTATGGTCATGCAGTGGGGGATTTATTGCTGATTGAAGCCGCACATCGCTTAACGAGCTGTGTGCGCAAAATGGATACAGTCGCGCGTTTTGGAGGCGATGAATTTGTGGTGATTTTGGCAACTTTATCACCCGACAAAAAACAATCCATCGCAGAAGCCAGCGTCGTCGCAGAAAAAATCCGCGCCGCCCTCTCTAGTCTCTATATCTTGAGCATTCGGCGAGCAGGCTTGGTCGATACCACCATCAAACATCACTGCACCGCAAGTATCGGTGTTGCCTTATTCACCCATCCCGAAGAACACGAGGGCGACATCCTAAAGTGGGCTGACACCGCCATGTATCAAGCCAAAGCAGCAGGACGCAATCTCATCTGTTTCTACGAATTCAAAACGACACAATGACGATCTCAAGCTCAAAATCCCTCTCCCCCACGCGAGCGAGAAAGTCCCGTTGCGTAGGGCGGGTTTGCGCAGCAACCCACCGTTTTGGAGCGAAAAAGACGAATTGCTAACGCGAATCCACCTGACAAGACAGAGACGTAGGTGCGAATTCATTCGCACGTTTTTAAGGTGGTAGGACGCGAGCAAAAACCGTGCGAATGAATTCGCACCTACGAAAACCCGTTCATCCACAGGTATAGCCAAGATGGTAGGGTGAGCCGTGCGCACGGCGCACCCTACATGAGGCTATTCGTGATGATTTTTTACCCCCGCCACTGCTAACGCGCTCATATTAACAATGCGGCGGACGGTGGCGGTGGAGGTGAGGATATGCACGGATTTATTCGCACCCAGCAAGATGGAGCCGATGGTAATGCCGTCGCCTGCGGTCACTTTCAACAAGTTATAGGCGATGTTGGCGGCATCCAGATTGGGCATAATCAACAGGTTGGCTTCGCCTTTTAAGCGCGAATTGGGGAAGAGCGGTTGACGTAAGGTTTCAGACAAGGCGGCATCGCCGTGCATTTCGCCTTCTACTTCTAACTCTGGGGCAAGTTGTTCCAAGAGTTCGCGAGCCTTTGCCATTTTCTGAGCAGAAGGATTGGCGTGACTGCCAAAACTAGAATGCGACAATAACGCAGCTTTGGGGGTTAAACCAAAGCGGCGCACTTCTTCTGCTGCCAACAAGGTCATTTCAGCAATTTGCTCCGCCGTCGGGTCCAGATTGACGTGGGTATCGCAAATAAACAGCGTATGTTTGGGCAACAGCAAAATGTTCATCGCGGCATAAGTTTTTACCCCCGCTTGATGACCGATCACTTCGTCGATATAAGACAAATGGCGCAGCGGTTGCGACACCGTGCCGCACAGCATGGCATCCGCATCGCCTTTGTGTACCAACATTGCCGCAATCAAGGTGGTGCGGCGGCGCATTTCACGCTTGGCAGATTCGGGGGTCACCCCTTGTCGCTGCATCAACTGGTGATATTCCATCCAGTAATCGCGGTAACGCGGATCATCGTCAGGGTTGACCAACTCAAAATCCACCCCTGCGCGAATCCGCAAGCCCAGTTTGGCAATGCGCTGTTCGACTACGCTAGGACGACCGACCAAAATCGGATACGCCAAGCCTTCATCCACCACCGTTTGCGTCGCGTGTAGCACACGTGGGTCTTCGCCTTCGGCATACACCAAGCGTTTTGGGGCGGATTTTGCCGCATCAAACACAGGCTTCATCAGCATATTGGATTGATAGACGAAAGACGCGAGTTGTTCGCGATATGCCGCCATGTCGGCAATGGGGCGCGCTGCCACGCCGCTGCCCATCGCGGCTTGCGCCACGGCGGGCGCGATGCGGGTAATCAAACGCGGGTCAAACGGCTTGGGAATCAAATGGGATGCGCCAAAGCGGAGGTTTTCTTCACCATACACGCTGGCGACTTCGGCGGATTGTTCGGCTTCCGCTAATTCCGCGATGGCGTACACCGCCGCGCGTTTCATCGCTTCATTGATGGTGAATGCGCCCACATCCAAGGCACCTCGGAAAATATAGGGGAAGCACAGCGCGTTATTCACTTGGTTAGGGTAATCGGAGCGCCCTGTTGCCAAAATCGCATCGGGACGCACCGCCAAGGCATCGGCAGGCAAAATTTCAGGGTGGGGATTCGCGAGGGCAAAAATCAATGGTCTATCCGCCATTTTCACGACCATATCGGCTTTGAGCACCCCGCCCGCCGACAAGCCTAAAAACGCATCCGCGCCTGCAATCACATCCCCCAAAGTGCGCGCCGTGGTGTCAATCGCAAAGCGCGCTTTGTTGTCGTCCATTTCCTCGGTACGACCTTTGTACACCACGCCTTTGATGTCAGTGACGGTGATGTTTTTCATCTGCACGCCTAAATCCACCAGCATATCCAGACACGCCAACGCCGCAGCACCCGCACCTGATACGACAAGTTTAATTGAGGCAATGTCCTTGCCCACCACTTTTAAGCCATTCAACAACGCCGCACCCACGATAATCGCCGTGCCATGTTGATCGTCATGGAACACAGGAATGCTCATGCGTTCACGCAGTTTGCGTTCGATGTAGAAACATTCGGGGGCTTTGATGTCTTCTAGGTTAATCCCGCCAAAAGTAGGTTCCAAGGACGCGATAATATCGACTAATTTATCGGGATCCAGCTCATTGATTTCCAAATCAAAAACGTCTATGCCCGCAAATTTCTTGAACAACACGCCCTTGCCTTCCATGACAGGTTTCGCTGCCAAAGGACCAATCGCGCCCAACCCCAACACCGCCGTGCCATTGGTAATCACCGCCACCAAATTGCCGCGCGCAGTCATATTGCGCACCTCTGCTGGATTTTCCACAATCAACTCACACGCCGCCGCCACCCCAGGCGAATACGCCAACGCCAGATCACGTTGCGTAATCATGGGCTTAGTGGCATTGACCGAGATTTTCCCAGCGGGAGATTGACGATGATATTGCAGCGCGGCATCACGGAATTGCTTGTCCATATAGGCTTTCAAAGGGGAGAGAATTTAAGGCGGGAGATTATAGCGCAGCGAGGGCGGACTGCGAACGGGGAAGGGCTTTGAAAGGAGAAGGGGAAAGAGGGAAGAGAGAAGGGTAAAACCAACTTTTCTAACGAGAGATGAGAGACTCCCTCTTCCCCCTAAACCAGCTTCCCCTGCCACGCCTCAACGGTCAGCTCTATCATCCCTGCATCGCTGGTCATCATTAAATCGCCTTCTTGACGGGTGTATTGCAACTGCATATTGCGATTGGCAAGTTTGGCTAAGGCGAGCGAGGTTTCAACGGGGAGATTGAGCACGGTCAAGTTATTCAAGCGTTGCAACTTGCTGCGATTCTGATTCCACCACACGTCCGCCGTGCGCCCATAGGTCAACACGACCACATGCGCCGCACGCCCGCAAGCTTTACGCAAAATCCGCTCATCAGGCAAGCCTACGTTAATCCAGCGTTCGATCGCGCCTGTTAAATCTTTTTGCCATAAATCAGGCTCGTCTTCACCCGTGATACTTTGCGCGAAAATGAGTGCCTCGTCCGCATACAACGCAAACGCCAACAAGCGCACCATCATGCGCTCATCCGTTTCAGAAGGATGGCGCGCCAAGGTCAGCGGGTGATCGGCGTAATAATACCGATCCATGTCGGCGATTTGCAGGGTAGCTTTGAAAATGGTGGATTTGATTGCCATTTGAGGTAGGTCGTGTCAATGAAAAACGAGGCAGGGTACAACAGGTTGTATGGGGGCGTAGGGTGGATAAGCGCTGCGCATCCACCGTGACTTCCCCTTTAATTCAAGTGGATGCGCGCAGCTTTATCCACCCTACAAAATCACAACAACGATGCCGTGGAAGGAGCATCTTTGACCATCCATTCTTCGTCGCTTTTAATGAGTTTGTCGGTGTAATCTGCCATTCTTAAGGCGATCAAGGTGGATTTTTGGATGTAGGCATTTTCGGTGTCGTCGTTGACTTCACCTTTTTGCACATAAGCCGCGAAGATCGTCGCCGCCATTTGCGCGACCACGGATTCACTGTGTTGTAAGCTGAAATAGGCTTCTTTGGACATGATTTCTCCTTAAACCAGAGGTGGGTGCGAATTTATTCGCACGTTTTTAGATCACTGCGTGCGAATAAATTCGCACCTACGCAATCGGGTTGAAACCCAACCTACGATAAAGGGCGGATGCAACCCGCCCCTACCCGCTTCACCCTTCTCGCAAAAACCTATCGCCGCATAGAATCAAAGAACTCGTTGTTGTTTTTGGTGGCTTTGATTTTGTCGAGCAAGAATTCCATCGCATCCAATTCATCCATAGGATACAACAACTTGCGCAACAACCAGATGCGTTGCAACACATCGGCTTTAATCAATAGCTCTTCTTTGCGCGTGCCTGAGCGGTTGACGTTAATCGCGGGATAGATGCGCTTTTCAGCCATACGTCTATCCAGATGGATTTCCATATTGCCCGTGCCTTTGAATTCTTCGTAGATCACGTCGTCCATACGCGAACCTGTATCGACTAACGCCGTGGCGATAATGGTCAACGAGCCGCCTTCTTCGATATTACGCGCTGCGCCGAAAAAGCGTTTAGGGCGATGCAGCGCGTTGGCATCCACACCACCCGTCAACACTTTGCCAGAGGAAGGAATCACGGTGTTGTAAGCGCGTGCCAAGCGAGTAATCGAATCCAGCAAAATCACCACGTCTTTTTTATGCTCCACCAAGCGTTTGGCTTTTTCCAGCACCATTTCAGCCACTTGCACATGACGCGTGGCGGGTTCGTCAAAGGTGGAAGACACCACTTCGCCGCGCACCGAACGCTGCATTTCGGTGACTTCTTCGGGGCGTTCGTCAATCAGCAACACAATCAAAATCGCGTCAGGATTATTCGCCGCAATGGAATGCGCAATGTGTTGCAACATCACGGTTTTACCCGATTTCGGTGAGGCGACTAACAAGCCGCGCTGTCCTTTACCAATCGGCGACACGATGTCGATAATCCGCCCTGTGATATTTTCTTCTGCGCGAATATCGCGCTCCAGCTTTAATGGCACGGTCGGGAATAACGGGGTCAAATTTTCAAACAGGATTTTGTTTTTGGTATTTTCGGGCGGTTCGCCATTGACCTTATCCACTTTGACCAACGCCACATAACGCTCACCGTCTTTAGGCGTGCGAATTTCGCCTTCAATGGAGTCCCCTGTGTGCAAATTAAAGCGGCGAATCTGGCTGGGGCTGACGTAAATATCGTCAGGGCCTGCGAGGTAAGACGTATCAGGAGAACGCAGGAAACCAAAGCCATCAGGCAGGACTTCTAACGTGCCATCGCCAAAAATACTTTCGCCACGCTTGGCTTGGCTTTTGAGGAGTGCGTAAATCAGATCTTGCTTACGCATACGATTCGCGTTTTCAATTTGATTTTCGGCGGCCATTGCGACCAGTTCGGTGACGTGCTTGGTCTTTATATCGGATAAGTGCATAGTGATGCGGACATGAATTTCGGAGAATGAGGAGGGGGATTGAAACGGGTGGATGCACCCGCACTAGCTCTGAGAGATTCGTTTAGCTTGAGAGACGAAGCCAGAGAGAATGCGGGGATGACAATAAACGGATTAAACGTGGCTGTCAAATTAAATATGACTATCAATGAAAGCAGTCAGTTGCGACTTAGACAACGCACCGACTTTGGTTGCCACTACATCTCCATTTTTAAACAGCATCAAAGTGGGAATACCGCGAATACCAAATTTCTGTGGGGTCTCTTGATTTTCATCGACATTCAATTTGGCAATCTTCAACCGAGTCGCATACTCTTCGGAAACTTCGTTTAGAATGGGGGCAATTGCACGGCAAGGACCGCACCATTCTGCCCAGTAATCGACCAAAACAGGTAATTGGGATTGCAATACTTCTGCCTCAAAAGTGGCATCGGAAACGTAATGGATATGTTCGCTCATGGTGGATCTCGCTTAAAGTAAAAGTAGCAGCTGTCAAAACAGCCTAAGGAAAACAGGTGCAATCATTTAGAACGCGCATCCTAACCAAAAACAGCGACGCTGTGAAGTGCCTTTGCAGCGATTCGATCAAACGACGTTTTAGCACACTTGGTGCTTGCGTGCACAAAAACCCGCAATTAGTTAGATAAACCACACCCTATCATGCTCAATACCCCCTTAAACTCGCTTAACCTTCCTAAAGAATTCCTGCACGTCATACTGATTTTGATCGTGGCATGGCTGCTGATTGTCTTAAGCCGCAAGCTCATTCGCCTCTTTAGAAACTTTATGAATTCACGCGCCCTTTCTGCTGAAGACAGTCGGCGCATTGAAACGCTGGCACGGGTATTTCGTTATATTTCTACCGTGGTCGTGACCTTGGTGGCGGGCATGTTGGCATTGAACGAAATCGGTTTATCCATCACCCCTATCCTGGGTGCGGCAGGCGTGGTGGGCATTGCAATCGGATTTGGCGCACAAAGTTTAGTCAAAGATTTTTTCAATGGCTTTTTTCTGCTACTGGAAAATCAAATTCGCCAAGGCGATGTAATCGAAGTCTGCGGCAGAACAGGCACGGTAGAAGACATCACCTTGCGCTACGTGAGGCTGCGTGACAATGAAGGCAGTGTGCATTACGTACCGAATAGTCAAATCACCTTGGTCACCAACAAATCCTGTGATTTTGCGTTTGCGGTGATTGATGTCGGCATCGCTTCACACGAAAATTTGGATGCAGTCTATGCCATTTTGCATAGCGTGGGCGAAACCATGCAAGCGGATGAAAAAACGGGTCTCAAAATAATCACGAAACTTGAGATTCAAGGCGTTCAAGAGCTGAACAATTCATCCATCACCCTACGTTGCCGCTTCAAAACCGTGGCACTAGAGCAATGGGTGGTGCGTCGTGCCTTTTTAGAACACTTAAAACGCGCATTCGATGCGCACGGCATCGAAACACCCCATACCCCGACTACGGCACCAGATAAGCCCATTCGGGTACCCGCACCCAGCGCACCCACTCCCTTCATCATCAAATAAAGGGAAGGGAAAGGGGAAAAGGGTAAAGAGGGAAGGGAGAAGGGTGATGCGCTGCTTCGCAGCTTAATGAAAGGTGAAACGTGTGGCAGCGCGTAGGTTGGGTTGAGCATAGCGAAGCCCAACAAAAGCCACACAACCACGCGGTAAACGTTGGGCTTCGCTTGCGCTCAACCCAACCTACGCCCCTTCTCCCTTCTCCCTTCCCTACTTAGGCTTCATCGTCGCACCGCGTACTTCAAAAGTGACTTGATCGACCACCCTACCTTGCCCATCTTGCAACACCAGCAGATGCTGCCCTGGCAGGGGAAACCACGCGGTCAGTTGCCGCGCTTCACCCAGCGGTTGATTATCTAACACCCACCGCCAACCGCGCCCAACGGTCACACTGGTTTTAAAAACCACACGCTGACGCGCAGGTGGGATTTCGGGGTCAAGAGCAATAATCACCCCTGTGCTAGGATAAGTGATGCGCGCCATTGAACTCCCCTCCCCTCCCCTCAATTCACCACTGGCTCGAATCACGGTCTGCGCCGTCCCCGCCAAGAATAACTCACGACGTGGCGGTTCAAAAGCAGGTTCAAAACGAATTTGACGTTGCACCACCCCTCTCGGCATCGACGGGGGATCACTACGCACGCTAAGCCCATCCTGGCGATGATGCAGATAATCCATCATCGCGACCCACACGGGAGCCGCTCCTGACACGCCCGATACATCGTGCATGGGTTCGCCGCCCGCATTCCCCATCCACACGCCGACGGTATAACGTCGCGAAAAGCCGATGCACCAATTGTCACGCATATCCTTACTCGTTCCCGTCTTGACGGCGGTCCAATAGCGGGTGGACAAGACCGAATCCAAGCCAAAAGTATGATGACGCGCGCTGCGATCTGCCAAAATATCCGCCACAATCGCGGCCGTTTGCGCGGTAAAAACTTGCCTAGGCGGTTGCGCCGTTTTTCCGACCAAGCCACTCACCTCACGCCATTGTCCTTGATTCGCCAAGGCGCGATAAGCATTGGTCAAATCCAGCAAACGCACATCGGCCGAGCCTAACGCCAAACTGTAGCCATAATAATCCCCCGATTCTTTCAAGGTGGTAAAGCCCAGTTGCATCAAACGTTGTTGAAACACATCGGGGGTGACGCGCAACAAGGTGCGCACGGCAGGGACATTTAATGAACTGCCCAATGCCATACGCAAGCTCACCGCGCCGACAAAATGTTTGTCATAGTTTTGCGGCACATACAAGCCATTGGGGGTGGTAATCCGCACAGGCGTGTCATCCAAAATGGAAGCAGCAGTGAGCGCACGCTTTTCTAAGGCGATACCATACAAAAAAGGCTTGAGTGTAGAACCCGCTTGGCGTTGCGCCAAAATAGCATCGACATCAGGGGCGGAGGATAATTTGCCACTGGAACCCACCCATGCCAACACCTGCCCTGTTTGATTGTCCAGCACCAACACCGCACCGTCTTGCGCATTGCGATGTTCCAATTGCAACAAATTGGCACGCAACTGTTGATTGGCATAGCGTTGCAAATCGGCATCCAAAGTACTGCGCGCCGTTTGCCCTGCGGTTTTAAGCAGCATACGCGCCAGATGAGGCGCGTGATCGGGCGCGGGAATTTGATAAGGCGGACTCAGTTTTAAGGCAGCAAAACCTTCTAAATCCGCACATTGAGCCGCTGCACCCAATTGCTTCAACAGCACACAAGCGCGTTCAGCCGCGCGACGGGGTGGCACATTGGGCGCACGCAACAACACCGCTGCCAAAGCGGATTCACGTACATCCAGTGCCGCAGGAGACTTGCCAAATAAGCCAAAGCTCATGGCAGCTACGCCTTGCAACTCGCCGCGAAAACTCACTAAATTCAAATAGGCCTCTAGAATTTCCGCTTTCTGCCAGCGCGCATCCAGCCACAAAGCATCCGTCCCCTGCCCTATTTTCTGCAACACATTGCGCCGTCCCGTGCGCCGACTATCCTCTAGCTCATCTAACAACCCCGCCAACTGCATGGTCAAGGTACTGGCACCCCGCGTGCGAGTGTTCCACAAATTTCGCCAACTGGCTGCGGCAACCGCCCGCCAATCAACGCCACTATGCTGATAAAACTGCTTATCTTCCGAGTAAATCAACGCACTCAGCAAAGCAGGCGACACCGCTTCCAAGGGTGTCCATGCCAAGCGACGCACCGCGAAATCCAGCCTAAGTTGCTGCAATACCTCGCCATTTTGCGCCAACAACCAAGCTTCTGAAGGCGTGTATTGCGCCTTGACTTCAGCAAAAGTGGATTGCGCTAAGGCACAGCCGCTTAAACACCAGAGCAGCAATACCCAAATAAACAGCCGCTTACGGTGTAATTTAACCGTCATAAGTACCTAATGATAAATTATCGTGGATAAGTCGTTAGTTGATAGGGGGATAAGCTGCGCGCATCCACCACGCATTCGCAATTTACGCTATTAAATCAGTTGGATGCGCTACGCTTACCCACCCTACTCGCTGGTCATAGTGCGGCTATTTTAATATACAAATGCGATAACGAAAGACCTGCCCCCATTGTCTTTGTTATGCGCCCACAACCCCGATTCGCCCACGTAGTAAGTGTGGTTCTCCTGCACCTCAAAATTATAAACGGTGCGGGTTATATTTCGATAAGCAGTGCCATCGTCATTTAAAACGAGTTTGGGAGCATTTGAACGACCTTCAACTTTCAGTTCACCAGCATCCAACTCTACACTGTACCCTCCATTTGTTGCATGGCCGAAACCCAAATCCCGAGGTGCCCAGCCCAGATTGGGCGTTTCCGTCTGGAGGATTCGGTTAAATATAGAAGCCGATGCATAATCGCCATTGGCTAGTTCTACTTTTTCCCCACTGGAATATTTTCCACCCAAATCATATGCCCTAATCCACCCCTTATCCTTTGTAAAGAATGGATGATTTCCTGTCACAGCAATCCAGTCTGTGCCTATATACAGTTTCTCTCCATTTAATTCTCTAACTTCGACAGCAAGGTGAATTTTTTCGATGTCTTTGATAAAGTAGTTAAAGCTAATTAGCCAAAGATCATCCGACTCATGCACAAAGGTGCGGGTCACTGGTTTGTAGGATGGCTCGCCCTTGCCGTTTTCGGGTTTGGACAACACCCAGTCACCCACCTTGATCTGTTCGATCGGACGCAAGCCTTCCATGGTGTGGATTAACGTGCCCGCAACGAAGCAGGTGTCTTTGAAGTTTGCTCCAACCCGCGCGAAAAAGGGGGCAGGTCTCACACTCCAACATTTATAAAAGGAAAAGAGGTCAGTTCTAACATTCAAACAAAAAGCGGTCATGTCTTTCATTATCACATTCCTCCAGTTTCTGCTGCTGGCTTCTTGGATTCATACACTTTCACCCATCGACTAAATTGTTATCCATCGTGATAAAGGACTTTTAGGCGGCGGGGGATCTTAACTTTTCTGCGCAACCTCACCACCCAGGGCATGAACCAAGTCGTCTAACAACTTCGCCAACTCACCCGCCATCAAGGTAAAGTCCAGATCAAATAGTTCTTCTGGGGTATCCGCCAAACTGGTCGATTCTTCCTTGATGACATCCAAAAAGGCGAGTCGTTTGATTTGCAATTGCTCGGTCAACACAAAGGAAATACGATTATTCCAAGTCAAGCCTAAGCGGGTCGCGCGCTTACCGTCGGCAATATGCTTGAGAATTTCTTCGCCTTCTAACGCGTGATTGGCGTAGCGTACCGTGGCTTTACTCTCGCCTGTCGCGCGCAACTCCAGCTCACGGTCTATGCTAAAGCCCGCTGGGGCATCACCACTCGCCAACCAATCGGTCATGGCGGCGGTGGGAGAAAGCTCAGTGTGTAGCAACTGCAAAGGCAAGTTGTCCACCGTTTTGCTCAGCTGCTCTAACACCGCTTCTGCCTTGGCAGCCGAAGCCGCATCGATCACTAACCAGCCGTTAACAGGGTCTATCCACACGTAGGTCATGCTGCGCAGCGCAAACGCACGCGGCAACAAGGTTTCCGTCATCTGTTCTTTTAATTCCTTCAGCTCCTTGCGCCCGACTTTATAACCTTGCTGCGCCTCAATCTCCACCACGCGCGCCTTGGTGAACTGATTCACAATGGTCGTGGGCAATAATTTTTGCTCCATGCCTAAGGCGATGAGCATTTGCTGATTTAAGGTCAGCACAAAAAGCTCCTCGCCCCGTACAGGCATCCAGCCCCGACTGAGCTTATCCAAACCCGCACAAGTTTGTAGCGGCTTCAACGCCAACTTTTCTTGCAACGCAGCAGGTTGCGCCACCCAATTCGGGGGCATACGATAAATAAACAGACTTTTAAACCACATGACACACTCCCAAAAAAACGAGGGGCGATTATACCGAGTCGCACGATGCTATGCCGCACAACCGCCCTCTTAAAATGTAAAAAGGTGCGCACCGCGCACCCTACGATATTTTCAACTTCACTTTTATTTGAAATGAAGTTAAACGTAAAAAGCCCGCATCACGCGGGCTTTCCAATAAAGACCAAACCACTTACTTAAAGAACGCGCTGATCGAACGCTTAAACCAACCACCTTCTTTTTTATTGCCCACAATACTTTCAATCTGATCTTGCACGGCATTGACGTATGCCATGTCGTCGCGTTTGATGTGATGATACAACCACGTGCTAATCATATCGCGTAATTGATCGCCGACATCCATACCGTCCGCATGATCCTTTTTATAGGTCGCAATGCGCCTAATAAACGTATCGTGGATCACTTTATGAGAAGCTTGAAACTCGTAATGCGCTTCTTCCAACAAGTTTTCCTCGAACGCAAAATGTGACACGGTATAGTCGGTCAGCTGATCGAGTACTTTCCCGACGGCGGCTCGACTATCGTGCGTCATCGCTTCATCTAAGGCATTGATGTAATCAAAAATCTGCCGATGCTGCGCGTCAATCACCTCAATACCTGTTTCCCAGTCACTCGTCCATTCAATTGTCATGCTCTTCTCCGTTTTCACACATGATGTTAACTCGCCATGAGTCTACTTTAAATATCCCATGGTCATCAGGTTTTATCTCAAACCCAGCCAAAACACTAAATGCAAATACCATGCCACTTTCATTTTAACAGCAGTGTAAGCGCACTTTAAAACAACGAAAACAATATTGGAACACGCCACGAACACCGTAAAGCTTGAGCCCAACGAGCGAACTCAAGCACGACTAACTCAACTCAACAATCCGTTTTAATGCTGAGTTTCAACCTGCACCAAAGGTTCATTTTCAACATAAACCTCGCGTTGGCGCGCACGACGACGTGAACTACCTGCTTGATTATGTGGCGCACTCGGCACGGACATGGTTTTAACAGGATCCGTTTCAATCTGCACTAAAGCCCCGCCCTTGCTACCCTCTTTGGCAACAGGTTCAACCACCGCCGCAACAGGTACCGCTACTTGCGTTAAGGTGTCAGCTGCGACAGGTGTAGCTTGTGCCAAGACTTGCGCAGCTTGTTCGCGCATACTTTTCGGCAACGCAATGTACTCGCTCGGTTTACGTTTAGTCGCCCCCACTTGCACCACAATAGGCACTTCAGGATTGGTTTCAACTTGATTCCCTGTCGCTTCTGGTGCAATCACATCACGACGTTCACGCTCGCGACGACCACCACGACGACCACGACGACGCGAACCTTCACGCGCAGCCGTTTCATCTTCGCTCTCCAAACCCACTGGCACAGGCGTTTCCAACACCGCTTTTTCGATCACCTTTTCGACAGGCTTTTCTTCTGCGACACGTGGCGGACGGGGTTCACGCGCTGGCTTGGGGGGACGTGGCTCACGAGGTTCACGGGGTTCGCGTGGTTCGCGCGGCTCGCGCACTTCTGGCATAGGGCGAGATTCCTGCGCTTTCGCTACCACCTCGCCTTTGGGCGGACGTGGCTCGTTGCGATCACGACGCGGATTCGACTCACTCCGTTCGCCTTTCTCAGGACGGTCACCATTCCGTTCACGACGTTTGTTATTGCCCTCACCCCGTTGCTCATTGTGTTCGCGACGTGCGGGCGGGCGTGGCTTCGGTGCAACGGGTTTGGCAGGCGCATCTTCCGCGCCCAATGCCTTAAACCAACCTACGACCTTACCCAACAACGACGGCTTCACTTCTTCCACCTTCATCGGCGCGGGTTGAGCAGGGGTAATGCCTTGCACCACCGCTTGCGCACGCGTGGCTTTTTGCTGTTCAGCGGTAGGCGTGACAGGTTTATCGGTCACAGGCTTTTCCACCATTTTGTAGCTCGCCAACATCGGTTCGCCATTTAAATCATCGACTTTGATACGGCTGATGCTGTAATTAGGCGTTTCCAAATGGGGATTCGGAATCAAGGTGATGCTGACTTTCAGGCGCGATTCAATGCGATGAATGTCACCACGTTTTTCATTCAGCAAGAAAGTCGCCACATCCACAGGCACTTGCACGTGTATTGCCGCACTGCTGCCTTTCATGGCTTCTTCTTGCAAAATACGCAAAATATGCAGTGCGGAAGACTCTGTACCGCGAATATGTCCAATTCCGCTGCAACGTGGACATGCCATGTAATTGCTTTCACCTAAGCTCGGTTGCAAGCGTTGACGTGACAATTCCAACAAGCCGAAACGCGATATTTTCGCGGTTTGCACGCGAGCGCGGTCGTAGCGCAACGAGTCACGCAAACGGTTTTCGACATCGCGTTGGTTGCGGCTGTTTTCCATGTCGATAAAGTCGATCACGATCAAACCACCTAAGTCGCGCAAGCGCATTTGACGAGCGATTTCTTCCGCCGCTTCGAGGTTGGTATTGAGCGCAGTGGCTTCAATATCCGAACCTTTCGTCGCACGAGCGGAGTTAATGTCAATCGCGGTCAGGGCTTCAGTATGGTCAATGACAATCGCACCGCCTGATGGCAAACGCACTTCACGCGCATGCGCCGATTCGATTTGATGTTCAATTTGGAAACGCGAGAACAATGGCACATCATCTTCGTAGCGTTTGATGCGATCAACATTGTCGGGCATCACGGTACTCATAAACGCCAAGGCTTGTTGGTAGATTTCTTCGGTATCGACCAAAATTTCGCCGATTTCAGGATTGAAATAATCGCGAATGGCGCGCACCACCAAGCTGCTTTCCAGATAGATCAGAGAGGGGGCTTTTTCGGTTTTTGCTGCACTATCAATCGCATCCCATAATTGCTTGAGGTAGTTCAAATCCCATTGCAATTCTTCTTGATTACGCCCAATCCCTGCGGTGCGCGCAATGATGCTCATGCCATTTGGCACTTCGACATGCGACAACACTTCACGCAATTCCGCACGTTCGTCACCCTCAATACGGCGCGACACGCCGCCGCCATTGGGATTGTTCGGCATCAACACGATGTAGCGACCTGCCAAACTGACGTAAGTGGTCAGTGCCGCGCCCTTGTTGCCGCGTTCATCTTTTTCCACTTGCACCAATAATTCTTGACCTTCGCGCAAGGCTTCGCGGATAGAAGGACGGTTGCCGCAATTGGGTTGGTAAAACTGAGGGGCAACTTCTTTGAAAGGTAAAAAGCCGTGCCGTGTACCGCCGTATTCGACGAAACAGGCTTCTAAACTGGGTTCGATGCGGGTGATAACGGCTTTGTAGATGTTGCTTTTGCGTTGCTCTTTTCCTGCGGTTTCAATGTCGAGGTCAATCAGTTTTTGACCATCCACAATGGCGACGCGCAGCTCTTCAGGCTGGGTCGCATTGAATAACATGCGTTTCATATTTATTTTTCTCCCGCGCTCTTACACGGGTCAAACCAAGCTACATCCAGTTAAATGTGACCAACACCATCGTGCAAGCAGGCAAACGAGGGGTCACACATCTTGTATAGTTCATCAGTTCTTTAAAATTCTTTGTAGGGGAATTCGGTTCTCTATCGTAGCGACGTCATGCTCAGGCACTTCACTCGCATACTCAGTCAGTCAGAATTTCCTTCTGGTGAGGTCACGTTGGCAACGTCACGAAAAATCCACAGGTGCTTTGAGCGCGTAAATCAATTACTATCGTTGCTGGTTTCGGTGAGCGATATTAACCGAGCTGCGTTGGGAAGGGTGGCGGCGCACTGCGCCGTCGCTTGTTTGCCAAGAATCCATTCCTATAATCGGGAATACATCCTAAAGTTACTCACTTCCAATTCGCGCAAGCGGCGAAGTATAAGCATAATGAATAGTTTAAGCAAAGAATCTGTAACCTTCCTGACCATCGACGAGAGCGGCGCATCGCAACGTGTCGATAACTTCTTGTTTCGTCATCTAAAAGGTGTGCCTAAGAGCCATATCTACCGCATCTTGCGCGGAGAGGTGCGCGTCAACAAAAAGCGCATCGACCAAACTTATCGTTTGCAACTGGGCGATGTGGTGCGCATACCACCCATACGTATTGCCGAGAAACACGACGTAGCAACCACCTACATTCCCACCGTGGAATTCCCCATTATCTTTGAGGACGAAGCCTTGTTGGTCATCAACAAACCCGCAGGCGTGGCGGTACATGGTGGCAGCGGCGTGAGTTTTGGCGTGATCGAGCAAATGCGCCATGCGCGCCCGCAGGCTAAATTTTTAGAATTAGTGCATCGGCTCGACCGCGAAACGTCAGGGATTTTATTGCTGGCGAAAAAACGTTCTGCGCTGGTGGCGATGCACGAAACCATGCGCGAAGGTAATAGCGACAAACGCTACTTCGCGCTGGTGCTGGGACAATGGAAAAACGCCCGCCAACACGTCAAACTGCCGCTGTTCAAATTTGACACCCCCCAAGGCGAAAAACGCGTCATGGTGCGCGACGACGGGCAAGCCTCGCATACCATTTTCAATTTGCAGAAAAGTTGGGATGAATTCACTCTACTGGAAGCCGAACTCAAAACAGGACGCACCCACCAAATCCGCGTGCATTTATCCCATTTAGGCTACCCCATCGCAGGCGATGCCAAATACGGCGACTTCGCCCGCAACAAAGAACTGATGAAACAAGGGCTAAAACGCATGTTCCTACACGCCCATTCCATCGCCTTCGCCCATCCCCTAACAGGCGAACCCATGCAACTCACCGCCCCACTGCCGAAGGAACTACAAAGTTTTGTGGATAAATTGGATGGATTGGCGGGTTGATGTCACGCTAGGTCGTGTTAGGGAGTTAGAAATTAAAAATGTACCCATTGAAATGAGAAGGTGGAAGGGATAAGAGGGAAGGGTAAGACCTAAATGGCACTTACTTAAGCCAAATCATCGGCAAACTCCCTCCCCTTCAAGGCATAGGTATCTACACAACTTTTAACTCATTGAAATTTAATTAAAAATCAGGGGACGTAGGAGCGCAATTTATTGCGCGAAGGGTGTTGCGAGAGGCTATCGCGCAATAA
>JBASWK010000030.1:0-38378 GCA_049276435.1 Gallionella sp.
CTATGGAGATTATTGAATGCCCCCTCGTCGCAATTTAACAAAATCAGCGCATTGATTACCTTCAGGGACTGGTGCGAGCCTTTATGCGTAATAGCCCTTAATTCTGCCCGCTCTGCCGCAAGCAACGTCACTTTATATAGCTTCACCGAGTATCCTTCGCCTTCTTGAAAAAGAGGACAAAAGTATAGCTTAATCTATGCGCCAGGTCGCGCATGACGCGACACTAGAGACTATCGACTAACGACCAAACTCAACCAATCGCCGTGCCAATCGCTCGATATAGTTTTCATCCGCCCCGTTGGGGTGAAAGCGCAATGCCAGATGCAAATACTCGTGTGCGAGGGTGATGCGTTGGTCTAGGCTGCGCCAGCCTCGGACGTAGATGCGTAGCCGTTGTTGGTCGGAATAGGGATGCCCGTTGTTTAAGGTGCAAATTTTTGGGGGGATGTCTAGTGGCTCAAAGCCTGTTTCGCGTTGCAATTTGGGCAGCCATTGCGCTGCTGCGGTGGTCAGCCAAGTTTCGGCGGCGATGACGCGGTGGCATTCAGTTTGGGCGTTTAAGGTGGTGAGGGTGGCTTGCGGGTAGCTGTGCGACACAATTTGTTCCACGTCCCAACCTTCGCCCGCTTGTGTCTCGGCGGTTTGCCATGCCAATTGATTTTCGCCTGCTAAGGTTTGGTGATAACGCACATTCACCCCTTGCAACACCAGCTCATCGGTAAACCACGTCGCTGCCAGCGCGCCATCCGTGGGCGGATTGGGGCTGACGCGTTGGGTGCGGCTGCTGTCGGCGATATGCCAACAACCGCCCGCGAAATCGGCGTTTTGCAACAGATAACTGCGGGCGGCAATCGCCAAAGCGCGGGCTGCTGCGGGGTGTTGGGCATTGCCTTCGCGGTCAATGACGCGGGCGAGGTAGTCATTTAAACCGAATCGCCCTGTGATGACGGGCGGTTGATTCTGGCTTAAACGCATGTCACCTTGCGCGACGATATTGAGACGATTGCCATTGGCAAATTGCAGCCGATACGCGCCTTTGAGGTGACCCGCTGGGGCGAGAGCAGTGCCTTGCCACACGGATTGCAAAGGATAACGGGCAAAAAAATCGACATCGACGCAGCGGGTTTCGTGGGTGTTTTGCCAACGCGGGGACGGCAAAGTTGCCGCCAATGCCGCGCCCCAAGTGGTCAGCGCGCTGCGACTCGCGCCCGCCGCGCCCAACCAAAACGGCGTGCCATCCACCAACCACCCCGCCGCACCGCCGATGTTATTGCCCGCCACATCGTGCCACGAATAGGTTTTATAGCGGATGCCTGTGCCAAGTTGCATCCACGCGTCGCGCCCATACCCCACCACACTGGTTGCCAATAATGCTTGCCGCGATTCGGTTTGGGCGAGGGGCGAAATGTCTGCCAGTGCTTGCAACAAACTTGCCAATGGCACGCGGGTGTCGGGCTGAAGTTGGTCGATATTTTGCAACCACGCGGCGGCGGTGCGCGTTTGCCAATAGCGTTGCCACGCGTCGGGGGTAATCGACAAACGAGCGGGTGAAAAATACGGGGCGCAAGAACGGGCAAGCGCGGTATCGCGGGAAACAGATTCATTCGGCTCGCCGCAATAATGATCCGCCTCGCTCAACACGGTGGGGACAAGATAATCAGGCTCTTGCGCGTGCGTGTCGGCGAGATAGGCATAGACAAATAATTTCCACAAACTGCCGAGTGGAACAACATCGGGCGCGGCGGCATTGCCCTGTAATGCTCGTGTTTCCACCTTCCCATCACGCAACCACGCCACCTGCGCATCCGCCCAAACATTGCCCGCCAGCGCGTAGGTTGGGTTGAGCATCGCGAAGCCCAACAAAAGCCACACAACCACGCGGTAAACGTTGGGTTTCACGATGTTCAACCCAACCTACGAACTGTATCACGACAAAACGTAATCGTTTTTACGTTCTGCGTAGAGAATAGGACAGATTCAACGGGAGATTGTGACACTGCTTTCGCTGCGCCCCCTTCCACGCCTCTAAAACCAAAATCAATAGACTCACATAGTTGACTTTGACTTTCGCCCTTTTCGTCAGGATATGAAATCACCCAAAAATTGATGACAACTTTGTATTGTTTGCCTTGGTTTTCTACAAAATATGTAACACGGTCAATACCCTCGTAGCCTTTTTCTGGAACGTAAGTCCAATGTTGTGATGGTTCATGAACGAGCTGTGCTTGTCCATGTTTTGGTAATTCAAGTAACGTGACTTTATATTGCAGAGTGTCTTCAACTGTACCCGTGTAAGGTTTGCCGATTTGTTGCAGGAATTCTCTGTTAATAGGTGAGAAGGAATTCCAAGCAGAAACTGGAATCAAACTTTCTCTATCTCTACAGAAAGTGATTGTTTTTACCTCCTGTGATGGCACCGCACCCTGAACCATGGAGTCAGGTCTAGCATCGTTGCACCGCGCATCCCCACCACTCACCACCCCCATCAAACCCAACGCGCAACACAGCACTTTCGCATTGAATTTTCGGGGTTCAACGCTCGTTATTTTATGCATCCTGTCGTCTCCCTCACGCGTCGGTCTGCTGTTGTGAAATGCCCGCCCAGTAAACTAGGGCGGCACTGATTAAATTCGTTCGCCCTGAGCATGTCGAAGGGTGATCGGATTTAATCTATTGACTTCATTAAATCTTCCGCTCATGGTTCGACTTGCTCACCACGAACGGAAGATTTAATCAGTGCTTCCCTAGCGCACCTCAATCTGTCCACGCGGATGCGCCTCAAAGGCTTTTTGGGTGGGTTGGTACATGGGGTAATAACGCACGGGCGGCAAAGTAAATTTGCCTGTTTGAGCCGCACGCAGCAGGTGGCGAATCACGGTTTTCTGCGGCAAATTTTCGATAGGCACGGCGTAACCTTGGGGGGTGGGTTCGTATTGGGCGCGTTCTAACGGTTGGTTTTGAACGGTGATGCCCCAAGTGGAACGATCCGCTGTTGCCCCAGGCGGGAGCGGCACTTCGAGAATGCCAAAACGCAGTGGCGCGCCTTTGGTGTTGACCAGCACGATTTCGTCCAGATAGAGTGCGTCGGTTTTGAGCACCGCATTGGTCGGCAACAAGACCAAGGTGTAATTTGTGCCTTGGTTGGGTTCGTCGCCTGCCGCGTTGGTTTTTTGGGCGGGCTGTTGCACCATCTGGTAAATGCGGCGTTCCACGTTCACAGGCAACTGGCTGGTTTCGGCTTCGCGGCTGTCAAACTGCACCATCGCGGTGAGTCCTGCCGTGGGGACGGCGGCAAGTTTCACGCTGGTCGGCACGCCTGCATTCCAGCGATATACGCGTTGCCCCGATGCGGTGTCTATCGCTTGCCACGGGGCGGCGAGGTCGATGCGCGGACTGCGCACCTGCTGCCCGCCACCCAAGGCGCGGTATGTCCACATCAGGGTCAATGCTCGGTCGATGGTGGGCGATTCGGCGCGCACTTGTTCTAACACTTTGCCAGCTTCCGTCGCGGGCAATTTGCCTGTCAGTAACAACAGCGCGTCGCCCAGCGGCAAGTGTAGTTTTTCCACTTGCTGCGCGGCGAGGCTCAATGTCAGCGTGGCTTTTGGCGGTAGTGCTCCCTTACTTTGTTGAACCACATAGCCTGTTAATAACAAGGTCATGGCTTGTACCGAATCGCGCTCATCGGTGCCCAACACCACGCTATTCAACACAGAAGGTGCGACGGCGGTGGCGTTGAGGCGCGTCGCCAGTTGTGCTTGCAACAAGGCTTCCGCCATGGAACGCACGGGCAAGCCCATTTCCTGCATCCAATGCAGCATCAAAGCGCGATGCCACGGCGAACGCTTCGTCCCGCTGCCGCGATACACGTCTAACAGCCGTTCAAAATGCCCAGTCGGCAAGCTCAATTTCAAGGCGCGACTGGCGTGCCAATCGGCGTAATAGGCGTAAGTGGTGAGCAACGCGTCATTTTCTTCGCGTTCAGGCGCACGCCACCAACCAAACGTGGCGTGATCGCCCGCCATTTGTGCCAAACGGAAACGATAGCTGTGCAGCCGTTGCGCCAATTGATCCGCCAGCCCCGCTTCCGTGGGCAACAGCGATTGCAAAGCTAAACTGTAGGGAATCAAGCGACTGGCTGTCTGTTCCACGCAACCGTAAGGATAATCTATCAAATCCTCCATCACGCGGCGCAGTTGGGCGTTCGCGCTGTCGGTTAATTGCAACCGAATGTTACGGGCATCGGGCGGCAATTTCAGGGCGTTGTCTTTACTCGTCAGCGGCACACTGATGGAGCGTGGGCTTTGCCAAGCCAAAGGCACGACTTTCAGCGGCACGGTCAGCGCGTCCACGGTTTTATGATTCACCGCCAAAGCCAAATTAAGCTGCATCGCATTCGCTGCCGCACTCAAGGGCAGACTGACAAAATTCGCCCCTGGTTTTAAATTGACGGTATCGCGACGTTTCAGATTGCCGCCGTTAGTGCTGAGTTCGGCGGTCGCAGCTTGATTACCTTGGTTGAAAATCGCCACGCTGGCATTGGGCGCGTCTTGGCTGCGCATCCAATTCGGACTGGTCCATTTAACGTAAAAATCTTTGTCGGAACGCAAGTACGACACGCCTTGCCCCACCGTCCCTGCGGGTGCAGTAGCGCGCACGGTCACGCGCCAACGGGTCAGCGAATCAGGCATCACAAAGGAAATCTTGGCATGACCTTGTTTATCCACGGCCACACTGGGTTGCCAAAACGCGGTGTCTTTATCCTCGCGTCGCGGGCGTTCCAACACTTTAATCGCCCGTTGCGGGGTTTGGCTGCGCGATGGCATGGTCAACGACGAAGGCGGTTTTGCCAAGTCATACGCGATAAAGCTCAAGCTGGCAGAGGTGCGCACATTGTTGCGACGGGGGTGATAAAAGAAATCGCCAATGTCAGGCGCGATTTCAGGTTGCAACACATAAATCATTTCATCCACCACGCCGACGGTCAGTTGCGTGCCAGCAGCGACTTTGCCGCCGACTAAAGCGGTTAAATCCAGCGTCACTTTTTCACCTGGGGCATACACGGCTTTATCGGCTTGGGCAGTCACGTCGATGCGTGGAATTTCTACTTTCAGCCCCAAGTTTTGAAACACATATTCGCCGCCTTGCACATACACCACCGACAAGGTGATGTTCGGCCCGTAGTCCGCCCGCACAGGCATATCCACCCGCCATTGCGTCGGAGTCAGTCGCGTGGCGCGCACCCAATCCGCCCCACTGGTGAGCAGCGCGGTTTTTTCGACTTTATCGCGTTCCAAGGTAAACAAGGCTTGTTCCACTTTTTGCGGGAAAGTCACCAACGCGTGTGCCGTTTCCCCCGCCCGATAACGGGGTTTATCAAACACCATTTCAATCGAACCTTGTGGCGCGCTCAAACCCGCACCGCTGACATAATGCGAAGCCGCCCCCACCAAATTGCCCGCCGCATCGCGCAACGACACGGTGTAAGTGCCTGATTCGGCAAAATTTAGCGAAAATTGATTGGCATTGGTCAATTTGCCACTGGCGCGTTGGCGATTTTCCAGCCGCACCCATTCCCACGCCACGGGGGCAGTGGTGACGGCATCGGCAGTGGCAACGACTTGGATAGCAAAATCGACTTTTTCGCCCGCTGCTGAAAAAGCCCGATCACTTTTCAGCGCGTAAGTATTGATGCCGCGCTCGACCAAAATTTCTTTGGTCACACGCACGCGATAGGACGCGCCGTCGGTTGCCAAAGCGGACAACACATAACGGCTAGGATCGCTTGCTGGCGGCAAGACAAAATTCGCCACGCCTTTTGCATCCGTCACGAGGCTTTCCGTGGTGAGTTGAACAGGGAATTGCCCCGCATAACCCAAGTCGCCTTCAATCATGGAAATGCGTTGTGAACGTGCGGTGAGTTCTACTTTAGCTTTCACCACAGGTTTGCCGTCTGGGTAGAACAATTGCATTTTGCCTTTCACAGGCTCATTGGTTTTGAAATCCCGTTTTTCAGGTAACACTTTGATTTCAAAATGGGGTTTTTGGTATTCCGCCACGCGGAACGCCGCGCCATAAGTGTTGCCTTTGTATGCAAAGCGCAACTCATAGCCGCCTGCCACGGCATTGTCGGGCAATTGAAAACTGCTATCGCCGCCGCTTTGCGGTGTCATTTTCAGCGTTTTACCCGCCACAGGAAAACCATTGGCATCAAATACTTGCAACTTTAATTCACCCGCCGTGATCGGTTTAGAATCGCGGGCAGAAGTAAACGTGCGCCCCATAAATTTCACAAAAACCGTTTCGCCCGCACGATACAAAGGACGGTCAGTGACGGCATAGAGCTTGGTGTTGTAAATTTCGCTGTCGTAGTAAAAATTCTCGGCGACATACACCCCACCTTGCGGGTCTTCGCCATACAAATAGGTTTTTTCAGGCGCGCTGCGGGGAAAGGAAACCAGACCGCTTTTGTCGGTTTTACCGTCGCCCAACACACCCACGCCGTCCGTCCACACGGTTTTGGCATTGGCAACAGGGCTGCCGTTGGCGCGATTCGCCACCCAGACCAACATTTGTTTACCCGATACTTTGGTGACGGCGGTTGAATTGGACACAAACACCAAGGTGACGGCACGGTGATCGCCCGCCATGACTTCGACCAAATACAACCCAGGTTGGCGTTTACCCAAGGGAATCATCACGTTTTTGCCGCGTTCGGCGGGCATAAATTCGCTGCTACTGCCTTCCATTTTCAAACCTTTGGGCGGTTTGATGGTTTTCGCCAATTGAATGGGGTAGCGGAAACTGTCCACCAAGGTATGCCCTTTCAACGGGCGATATTGGGGGTTCAAGGTCTGCTGCGGTGCGGTGAAGACTTGCAGCGGATGGGTGCGCACACTGGGGGCTTGAGCGGTGACAGCAGCACGCGCATCCGCCGAGAATACCTCGCGCCATGCCTTGCGGGAATTGACCCACCAGTTATCCCAAATCTGCGACAAGGCATTAGAAAACCCCTCGCCCACATAATCGCCTTTGACATTGATGCGATGCAGATTTTTTTGCGCTTTCAAAAATTCCAACGGCTTGCTGACGCGATACACATACACATCCACCCCGCCATAGTCAGGCACGGATGCCAGTTCCTGCATTTCCAACCGCACCTTGGCAGTTTCATTTGAACTAAAGGTTGCATCGCTTAATATGAAAAACGGCGCGCCATCAGCAGCCAACGTGGGATAGGTCAGCAACAACGCGCACAGCGCGGTCAACAAAGCCAAATAGCGAGTGATTTTCATAAATAAATGCTCCTAAAAAATTTCTAGCTGCTAACGACCAATTTCACGCCGACAAAAAATTCAACCGATACACGCCCGCAAAGTTAGGGTTATCCGCGACAGGATGCCAGCGGGTATCTTGCCAATGCAGCAATTCGCGCAACGACACGGCGCGCAGCCCATTGTCGTCGGGGCGCACCGTGCCTGTGTGGTAGGCAATATACGACCCCATCCAGACCATCAAGTGCTGCGCATCCCCTTGATCGAAAAACAATAAATCGCCCAGCGCGGCGAGGTTGCAATTTTTATGCAGAAAACGCGCATTGCCCTGCACCATTTCCAAAGCACTGGCGTATGCCGAATATGAACCATCTGCCAATTTCCAATGATGGCGCAAAGTTTGCTGCGCGGGGGTTAAATCCAAGTCGGGCGGCAACGGCGTTTGGCTCATGCCATTGGCGCGTTGCCATTTGGCATCATGGCTGCGCAAGGCTTCCGCCACTGCGAATCGCACCAATCCCGCACAATCGTGCTGCTGCCAACGCGGGGTTAAGGTTTTAAATTGCGCCGCAATCATCTGTGCCATCCAAGCGCGAAAGATGCGCGATTGTGCAGGAGTCAAAACAGGCTCAACCGCCGCCCTCGCATTTGAGCAAAAAGCCGCAAATAACGCGCTCAATAAAAAATCACGGCGTGTCATGATGGAACGGACAGCTTGCCAGATAAATCAACCAACTCCCCTCGCCCACTTGTGGGAGAGGGGCGGGGGGAGAGGGGCGGGGGGAGAGGGAATATATAAAAAACCGCGCCTCATTTCCCTACTTCCTCGCTCTGCCACACCACACCTTGCCAGCCGTTTTTACCTGTGCTGTTTAATTCCAAACGATAAGCAGGATAGGCGGCAAGGGCTTGAATCCGTGCGGGAAGATGGGTTTGGGCGGCGGTTAAAAAGTTGCTGTCGTAACGTATCGCTTGCAACATTTCACGTTCCGCCATCGCGGACAAAGGGCGCGGGGTCATCACCGCCAGCGTCGCGTTGGAGGTGGGCGTTTGGTCGGCGATAGAAGGGTAAGTGTGAGCAAGGGTGTCTAGGGTTTTATCCACCAGCGCGCCATCGGGCGAGAACGCGACATATTGCCCCGTTGCGCCAAACGCGGCTTTCGCGCCGCGCCAAATCGACGCGTTGCCTAAACGGGTTTCATCCAGCGCGCCATCCGCCGCCATCGCCCAATCCGCCAACGCTTGCAACGCGGCAGCGCGGTCAGGCAATTGTTTTGCCAGTCGCGCAATAAACACAGGGGAATATAAATTGGATTCGTTATACCAACACGCCAGCGCGTTGCCATCCAAAGACAACAACGCGTCGGATTGCGTGGGTTTTTTCTCGGCTTCGGTGACGACGCGTTTGGCAGTGCGCCAATCCACGGGCAACATCACACAGGCACTGGGATTGGCAGGCGCGGCGTGCCACAATTCGGCATCGCCTAAGCGGGCAGTGGGCAAGCCGTTCATCCACGCCGAAGTTGACCAGCTATCACCAAAATCAAAGCGCAAGCCTTTGAATCCAGATAGAAAATCGGTGTAGCCCAAGGTCAAAGTCGGCGCGCCCACCACGAGGGTGTGTTGGCTGCGCGGCGTATTTTCCAAGGCAAATTGCTTCGCCAGCACGCCGTCTTCATTCAACCACGCCGACACCGCAACGCGAGAGGCAGGCACAATTTGATTGTTGGCATCAAACAACAGCCCCGCATCTGACAACACCACCAAACGGTCGCCCAAGCTAATCAACAAAAACGTGCGGCGTGGATTGACTTCCAACGCCAAAATCGTCGCCTTGCCTTTGCCCGTATCCAGCTCGCCCGCCCGTTTCAATTGCGCATCATTCATGGCGATATTCGCGGCTTGTTGCAACACTTTGGTCAACATATTACGCCGCAACACCAGCGCGTAATGCCGCAACGCCCCTTTGCCATCGCGCCACCATGCCACTTCAGCGGGTTCATTCAGCGCGCTGACCAGCAACTTATCCGTCCAGTCCAAATTGCGCTCGTAAGTAATGCGCTTAATCGCCCCGCCCACGCCCATGCGGTCTTCATGCTGTTCGTAATAAAACGCCAAGTCTTCCGTCAACACATCCCGCACCAGCGGCACTTTCAACACATCATGCGGCAATTTCGACAAACTCGTCGTGCGAATCAAAGCATCAGGCTGATTCAAATCCGCCATCAAACGCGTGCCAACATACTGAAATGCCTGGCCCTTATCGCCATGCTGATACGCCGCCACACTGGCAACGGTCACCATTAACAGCCCCAACACCATCCAAATTCGACGCATCATCGTCTCCCTAAACAACATGCAAAACGCCCGTGCGCGGGCGAGTGAAGTGAATAATACGCTAGGGAAAGGGGTACTACAAATAATGTTAGCGCAAAGTAATAATGTCCGCTTTCTCCCAAATAGAAATGTCCTGTTTTGAATCAACTGCCCGCTGTAAAAACGGCGGGGAGTTTTGAAATTTAGACACGTTGATGAGTCAAAAGGAAGTAAAAAAGCCCAAGTATTGGATTGGTTGAACGCGGATAAAATCAGCCAGCAGAAAGCATCGCTGCGACCGAACATCACAACCCGTCCGCGACATCATCTGTGTAACAGGGGTTATGTGTGCAAAAGGAGCCAGTCTTTCATTATCACATCCCCTCAGTTTCTGAATTAGGATAGATATTCTCGCGCCATTCACTTGCATTCCAGACTCGCATCCATTACAAAAAATATCGCCAGCGGTGATTTCAGTGTTTGGAGTAGGTGTAACATATGCAATGGGGAGGCGGCATGTTGTGGGCAAACAGGTTTTAATGCCTGATGTCAAATTTCGGATACTTGCGCGATATTCACGGTCAATAAACTGATCATCCGTGGCAATTCATAATGAGAAAGCGAATCACATGAAACGATGGCTTGCCGCAGAACATATCAATCGACTGTCCGCGAATCCCGCTCACTGCACGCGTACGTCCTTACCGTTGGATATTGATTTGCGCCGCCCCTTTGTACCTGAAAGCTATACCCAGCTTTACTACACACCCATCTACGCCACGCTGAATTTTGAGCAGCGACTGCGCTACAACCAGCTATTCGGCTTGCGTATCAATGAGTACATTATGATGTTGGAAGCGGATTTGGTGGAACGCTTGCTGACCCCACTACTTCGTCTGCCTCAAATTACTGCCGATGCGGCTTTCGTTCAGGCGATGACCACTATGATGGAAGAGGAAAACAAGCATTTTGCTGCCTTTGCCGCACTGAATCGCGCTTGCCGTCCCGACCTTTATCCGCTGGGCAAGGATCGCTTGTTTTCTCGTCTGCCTGCTTGGACACAAGCCATGTTCTGGATGGTCGGCGCACTGGCGGGACACTACGCATTCGCGCTGTGGTATTTAATGGCGATGGAAGAATCGTCTATGGCGATGGCGCGAGAAATGATACGGCATCCCGAAACAGAGACACTGGGTGCGCTAGACCCTGCCTTCATTTCGGTGCATCGGGAACACATGAAAGACGAGGCGCGCCATCTGCATATCGACGGCAGAATGATTGAACAGTGCATGGGGTCAGCGGGCAAGGCAAAACGCGTGAATGCGTGGTTGTTTCAAGCCATGTTGCGCGGCATTACCCGTCCCACGCGCAGCGGTTCTGGGGTCATGGTTATTCACCAGCTGGTGCGCGAGCTGCCCGAATTGTCCAGCCGCAAGGAAGAAATGATTCAGGCGATTTTAGCGTTGGAGCAAAACCGAGCGTTTCAAAAAAGTTTATTTAACCGCCGCATGATGCCCGTCACCTTCCAAGTGTTCGACCACACCCCAGAATTGGCGAATCTGGGCGAAAGGATGTTGGGCTATGACCGACGTTGAATCGTATAATCTGGAAAAACCCAGTGCTTTTTCCTTATGGCTGAATGGCTTGCCGTTTCTGCATTTGGTCTCAGGTTTGGGTATTTCAGTGGGTATGAGCGAAACGACCAGTGTTTGCGTGGGTATACTTTCCGCTTGGATTTATCTGCTACCACCGCTCGCCGCCCGACTCATCATTGCCATTTGGGGGCGACCAGAAGGTCGATTGACCCAAGACATGCGTGCCTATCGGGTGTGGTGGGCATTGACCCAGTGGCAAATGCTGTTTAACCGTTTGCCGTGGCTGGAGGAATTATTACGATTGGTGCCAGGACTGTACGCGCTGTGGATTGGATTGTGGGGCGGGCAGCTTAGTCCTTACGCCTATGTTGCCCCTAGGGTGCTGATTACCGACCGTCACGCCATTCGCGTTGAACGCGGCGCGGTGTTAGGCATGAAGAGCATCTTAGCGGGGCATTTGGTACAACGAGATGAAGCGGGTCGCTGGCTGGTGCTGACAGCCGCACCTATCGTCGAATCCGAGGCGATACTGGGCGGGGCGGCGCAACTGGGGCCAGGTGCGGTGTTGCGTGCGGGTAAGATGTTGCCCACGGGTTGCCGTGTCCACCCCTTTGAGGAGTGGCCGCGCCGCAAAGTGCGTGCTTAAACCCAACTGAGCATTTTTTCAACACCTTTAATCTGAATAGGAGAAATACCAATGTCCCGTCTCTTTGCCACCCTCGCCTTATCCCTGTTGATTGCTGCACCAGTTTTTGCGGACAACTCAGGGGAACAAACTGATCAAGCCGCCCTGCGCAAGTTGAAGGTCGAACTTGCCGCCGCCGCGAACAGCCGTGATTACGTTGCCCTGCAAAAACTATTGCATCAACCGTTTATGACCACCTTGGTGACGCAGGACAACTTCACGGAAATGGACAAACTCAAGGCATATTTTGAGAACCTGTACACCCGCGACACCTTGCGCATGAAAACCGTGTCGATTGCGGCGGAGCCTGATGGTCTGTCGCAAATCTATCAAGGGACGTTTGCGGTCAACAAGGGTTCGACCAAAGAGCATTATGAGATGGCGGACGGACGCAGTTTCGACATGAATGGACGCTGGACAGCGGTTTCCATCAAAGACAACGGCGAATGGAAATTACTGGCTATTCATACGGGTACGAACTTTCTCGACAATCCCGTCTTGAGTGCGATCGAAAAAAGCGTGGTCTGGGTCGGCATCGCGGGTGCCGCAGGTGGTTTGATGCTGGGTTTCGTCGCAGGCTGGTTTGTCAGGAAGAGCCGAGCGGGAAAATCCGCCGCATGATAATAGCCAGTCCCAGCCCGCTGATGACATCAAGCAGGTGATGTTGATGCACCAGCACGGTGGCGGCAGACATCAACACCAACCAAGCGCCATATCCCCAAGCCCAATACTTGGGGGCGCGCTCAGCACAGCCCAGTAAAATCAACGCCGCAAATGCCACATGCAGCGACGGCACAAGGTTGTGTGGCGTGTCCGCTTGGGCGAGGAGTTCAAACAGCGGTTGATGCCACCCCATCACGCTGGCGGGAGCAAATCCTAGATGGGTTGGCAGCAGCAGGAAAATACCTCCCGCAACGAGCAAGACCGCTGTTGATTGGCGCGTCAACATGGCGATTTGTTTGGCACTCAGGTGAAACAGTGGCAGCAAAAACACCGAATACAACGACAAATACGGCAAAATCATCCATTGAATCAGCGGGATATTGCGTTCCCAATCCGCGTAGAACCCATACGTTCGCGGGCTGTGCGCCGCAACATGCCCCGCACCAAAATACAGCGGAAAGAAAAACGCATAAAACCATGCCATAAACCAGAGAAAGGCACGCCAACGCGCCGCATCGGGCCAAGAAAAATACGCTGTATTCATGCCGAGCGAGACCGAATATGCATACGCAGCGGGGTCTTCGTTTGCAAGGTGATGCACTGGCGCAGTTCGATGGGGTGATTATCTGCGCGTTCAAAACGCAAGTGTTTCATCAGCATCGCCAAAATCACCACCGCTTCCTGCATCGCGAATCCCATTCCTAAACAGACACGAGGCCCTGCGCCGAAGGGTAGATAAGCAAAGCGTGGAATTTGCGCCCGTTGCTCAGGCAAAAAGCGTTCAGGCACAAAGGCATGAGGGTCATGCCACAGCTTGGCATGTCGGTGCAACACCCAAGGCGAAATCAAAAGGGACGCGCCCGCTGGCACGTGCTCGTCCCCTAGTTTGTCTGCGCTGCGAGCCATGCGCCCAATCATCGGGGCGGGTGGGTACAAGCGCATACTCTCCTCAACCACGGCACGCGTCCATACCAGTTTTTTAAGCGTGTCCGCCGTGAATGACTCGCTGGTCAGATGCGCATCCACCTCTGCCTCGACTGCTTCGCGTACATGCGGTGTCTGTGACGACAGAAAGATAGCCCAAGTCAAAGCGACCGCAACCGTATCTGATCCTGCACCAATCAGCGTAGAGACATTGCCTTCAATCTCGCGGGTACTTAACGACTGCCCCGTTTCGGCATCATGCGCCGCAAAAAGTCGCGCAAAGAGATCGTCTGGCGGCGATGAGCCAGCTCTTTTTGCCTCGGCAATCACACGTTTCGCCCGTTGTTGCACCAAGGCGGTCGTGCGCCACCCCAAGATGCGCCGCATCCCTGGCAACCACGCAGGCAATCCGAGTAAATCGCCCAGTTCAACCATGCCGTTGATGTCGGCAAACCGTCGCACACTCTCGGCTATCATCGCAGGCGGCTCGCCTAATCCCTGCGTAAAAATCGTGCGCCCCAGCACATCGACTGTCAATGCCGCCATCTCGCGCCCAAGGTCAATCTCCGTTCCTATGGCACCCAACCGCTGCGCGCCCACGCCAGCAGCGGCAACCATATTGGGCAAAAAAGTCGCCACGGTTTTCGCCGAGAAAAGCGGTGCCAAGGCTTGGCGTTGAACTTGCCACTTGCGCCCCTCTGCCGAAAACACGCTGCGCCCCGTCATGCGCAGCACGATGCGCTGCTGCATACTGTCACGCACATAATTGTCGGCGTGATCGACCAGTATCCATTTGATGTGCGCAGGGTCACTCACCACCAAGCGTGTACCAAGCAGGGTGCGCTCCACCACAATCCATTCCTCAAAATGTTTTTGACACCACACATTCAGCGGATTGAACAAGGCTGCCCGCAACAATTGCCAAGGCGGCAAGGCGGTGGGCGGCTGCGGTGCGGGCGGTTGGAAGACGGGGCGGTCAGCAATCATCGGTGCGATTCCTGTTCTGCAACGGGAAAAAGAAACGCCAAATCAGCGGGTGCACCCATGGGCGGTGCGGGGCGCACGCCTTTCCAGAGACTAAAATAAACCCGCCAAAAGGACGGCTGGCGCACCGAGGGATCAACCAAACTGGGTAATTTGTACCACGGCACATTGGGATATTGATGATGTGCCAAATGATAATGGTAGTTGAGCGCGATCCAGCGAGAAGGCGGTAGCACTTTCAGATTCCACGCGCCACTGCGCACATCCCGTGCACTCCACGCGTGGTCGGCATATTGCAACACTGACCAGTGCAGTGCAAATGCGCCATAACACGCCAACGTCCAGAACACATTCAAATCAAGACTATAAAAAATCAGGGCTTGATACGCAAACGCCAAGGCAATCTCGCCCCACACGCGTAACACGGGCAGTTTCGCCAAGTCCGCGATATAGCTTCCAAACCCCAAGGCGGGTGCATAGCGTTCAACAAAAAAGCGCGAGCGATATGCCCAAGGTGCCAGCAGGTAAAGCACATTTCCCAATACCACCGACCACCAGTACAAGCCCAATAGATTGCCCGTGTAAAGCCAAAGATTGCGCATCAGCCGAGACTGGTGCGGCAAATAGTAGTCATACAGTTCCTGATCGGTGCGATTGCGCTGATGATGTCCTTCATGTGCCAACCGCTGCATAGAGAACGAGGTCGGGAAAGCCCAGCCACACACGATGCCGAACCATTCGTTGCGGCGCGGCGACGCACAGCCAACCCCGTGTACCGCTTCGTGCATCATGGCAAACGGCGTGTTGGCGACAAGACTAAACAGCCAAACAGCAAGCAGCGCAAAGCCTAGACTCAAATGACTGGCGACCCACAAACAGCCCCACGAGGCAACAAATGACAGCAATAAAATAAGCACGTTAAATGGCAAAGTTTCACTCCTTGGCGATGGGATGACAGCCCGAATGACCGTGTACCCGATAGGATCGGCGGCGATAGCCCCATACAGGAAAGGCGATGGCGGTGAGTAGTAGGACGGGAAATAAACAGCAAAATACAGTCGCATTTAGCAAACCCTGTGCCGCCAACCATTCCGCCCCCGCTATACCCAAGCCATAGATTGCCCCAAATCCTGCAAAGAACCAAGGGGCATAATCCAGCGTGATCGCCTCCACCCCCTTATCGTCCGCCCAAGGCTGGTTATATACCCGCAGGATGCCAGACTCAATGGCTTTGACATCGTAAAGTACATTCCAAAACCCCAGCACGGAAGCCAATACCAAGCTGGTTTGAAACAGATCAAACACGCTGGTTGCGAACCCTCCGTGACACAACCAAGCAAGGCTTGCTGTGGCACTCCCGAATACAAATCCGTGGTGCGGGCGAAACCGCCCCAAGCGGAAGCGCGTATCGAACTCCCACACTTTCAAGATATTCGTCCCCACGCCAGGCACAATATAGGCATAAAGAATGGGCGTGAGCCAAGCTATCAGCGTCAGCCATATATTGCCGTCGTATGTCCGCCACCACAGAAAAAAAGAAAGCGGGGTCAGCACCGCTGGCGCAACATATTGATAAACCTCAAAAATCGCTTTTTTCATTTCAACCCAAATCTCATGCGATGCTTTTGATACACCTCGTTTCTGAACAGCATCGTGTATTTCCAGTAGGACACCACGCTCCACAAGGTGCGCATATTGGTTTTCATATCGGAGAAACGATGCAGCAATGCGGGCAGGCTATTGAAACGCTTTCTGGCTTCATGGCACACCTCGGTCAGTTCATCGGTGGACATCCTACTCGGCACAAAGGCGGCCTGATTAAAGCGATAGTCGGGGTGTAGCCACCATTTTCCGTCATAAAGCAAACGCCCTTCCGACTCCAATTTGCGGTACAGCGGCGTATTGGGATAGGGCATCAAGATATTGAACGCGGCAAAAGTAAAGCGATGGGTCAGCGCAAAATCCAGTGTATCGAGGATGGAGTCACGCGTGTCATGATCGTAGCCCAAGGTAAAGGCTGCCCAAGTTTGCATCCCGTATTCCCGCAAAATATCGACCTCCTGCTGATAATTAGAAAAGCCAGGCAAGTTGGGCGATTTTTTGGACTCCCGCAGACTGTCACGCGTGATGGTTTCAAAGCCCATCACATTGCCCACACAGCCACTGTCGGTCATCAGCCGCATCAATTCGGCATCGCGGGTAATATCTAAACTGGCTTGGCTAAACCACTTCACCCGCAGCGGAATCAATTCACGACAAAGGTCTTTCAGGGCAGCCTTGTTCGAGGCGATGTTGTCATCCACAAAGAAGATGAATTTATGCCCATGATGGTCGATTTCCTTCAGCACTTCGTCGATGCGACGAATGTAATGTTTGCGGTCAAAGTATTCGCTCACCGCACAAAAGTTGCAGGCAAAACGGCAACCGCGTGAATACTGCATCAAAGTCATCGGCAAATAGCCTTTGCCCTTGAAAATATCCCGTCTGGGCAACAACCCGCCCGCTTGGGCAATCCCAGGTTCGCCGTGATAACGACGCTTGAGCTGTCCCTTTTGCGCATCCGCCACCACCGTCGCCCACATCGTTTCGGCATCGCCCGTAAACACGCTGTCGGCATACAACGCGGTTTCATCAGGCAACAGCGTCGGGTGCATCCCGCCCATAATGACGGGTACGCCACGCTGCCGATATTCAGCGGCAATTTCATACGCCCGTCTGGCGGTATAGGTTTCCACCGTGATCGCCACCAAGTCCGTGTGTTCGTCATACGGAATCGACTCCATGCGATCATCAAACAGCGTCACCTCCACATCAGGTGGGGTCAGTCCCGCCAACACACCCAGCATTAAAGGTTCCATCCGACCATGATCGACGTACAAGCTATGCTCGCGGCGACCGATATTGGGTTTGATAAAGGTTATTTTCATCGGCTTATGTACCCAATGTTCGATATTGTTTACGCATCACTTCACGGCGCGAAATGATATTTGCCATCCCGACCATGCCCGTGCGGAACCAATCTATGCCCGCATCCGAGCCCAACACCCGACGGACGATAGACGACCAAGAATAAAACGCTTGCTTGGCGGCAAAACACTGTTCGGCAAATTCTGCGGGGGACATGGATTTAGGGATGAAAATCGGATCGCCGTAGCGATAGTTTGGATCTAGCCACCATTGGGGTGATAGCAAACGCTGCTCGCGTAACAGCCGATCATACAGCGGCGAACCTGGGGTGGGAGTCAGCGGGTTGAAATTAGCGATTTCCAGTTTAGCCTCCTGTGCAAAATCCAAACTTTGGCGGATGGTCGCCGTGGTGTCGTCATCGTAGCCGAACACGAATGTGCCATACACCGCGATGCCACGCTGGTGAAATTTTTTGACCACACTGAGGTAATCCCCCGCCACCTGATTCCAAGGCTTCGCCATTTGCTTCAAGTTGGCGGGCGACAAGGACTCAAACCCCACCAACACAAAAATGCAACCCGCGTCGCGCAGCTTATCCAGCAAGGCTTCGTCCCGCGCCACGTCGATGCTGATCTGGCATGACCAGCGCAATTTTAGCGGACGGATGGCAGTCAACATGGCTTCGAGTAATTCACGGGAACTGAATAAATTGTCATCCACAAAAAAGATCAATTTACGGCGGCTAAATTGTTGCAATTCTTCGACGAAGCGATCCACTGGGCGCATCCGCAGCTTGTCCTGATAAAACGCGTGTATCGAACAAAAATCACACATGAAGCGACAACCGCGCCCAAACTGAACCAACTCCACGGGCGCGTATTTTTTCCCCTCAAAAATGCTGCGATCCAACCGATAGTCATCCAGCGGACGGTCGTTGCCACCCGCATAAACCCGCTGCAAACGATCATGGCGAAAATCAGTCAGCAACCGCTCCCAGCTTCCTTCCGCATCGCCCGTGACAATGGCATCGGCATGTTGCAAGGCCTCGTCGGGCAAAAAGGTCGGATGATAACCACCCATCACCACGGGAACACCCTTGGCACGGTAAGCCGCCGCAAGGTCATAAGCCCGTCTGGCGGTAAACGTTTCCACCGTGATGGCGACCAAGTCAGGTTTGTCATCCGCTGGGATCACTTCCACCTTGTCATCATAAAAATTAACCACAATCTCTTTGGGCGTGCGCGCCGCCAATATCCCCATAGCAAGCGGCGGCAGCCCGTCCGTTGAACGGTAATCCCCCATATTCGGGCGCAACAGGGTGATTTTTTCCAGCTTCATAACAGGGCAACCTCTGGCTGTACAGGGCGACCATCGAGCGCAAGGCTTTCTGCGTCTGCCCAATTCACGGTTTCAATGCGTGTATGGCGATGAACTGCGCCCAAGGATTGGATATTGACTTTCACGTTTGTCCTTGCTCCCGCTTGTGGGCACGCGTTACGCTGCCTTGGGTACGCCAACCGTCGGCAGCGTTGAGGCTGCCGTTGGTGAGGGTGGCTTTCGCTTGCCCCACCAACGGTTGCCTCAACGCCATTTCAGCGGCAGAAGGCAAACGGCGCACGCCTGCGGTCAGCGTGGTCGCCATAAAGTCGTTGGGGTTGCTGCTGTGGTCTATGCCTAGGGCGTGACCGTATTCGTGCAGCAACACCGACAGCATGTCCATTTTACCAGCGGCGGCGGTGCCTGCTTTGGCAATCCATTCGTTGGGGTTGCTGGTGGGGAGATATTCGCTGTTGTCGGACGGCGTGCTGTCCACAAACCAGCCGTTGCCTGCGGCGTTGGTGTCTAGGGTGATGGTGGCGTTAAGGCCTTCACCTATGGTTTGACCCACAGCTCCAGTTGCAAGATCGGCGAAGCTCAGGTTGATGGAGTTGATGATTTGTTCGTTCAGTGCAAACAAAGACTGCCAGCTTGTGGTGGATTCGGGTGCGTTGGCATCCTGCAAGAACTGTAAATCTTCTATAGCGATTTGCACCTCGGTAGTATAAGCACCACGGTCTGCACCTGGTGGCACGCAGGCATCATTAAACCCGCCATGTACAACTTTTATCGTATAGCTCAAACGGAATTTTTGACCATTGGCAATGACTTCAATAACCGCCTTATTCTCGCCGAGAAAATCCTTTTCGGGGGTGTACTGGAATTCTTCAAGAGACAATCCGGGGAAAGATTGAGTTGAAAAGCCGATCATGGCTATTTTGCCGTGCACCGGTTGTCGGGTGATTACGGCTTTGACTTCACCTGCAACCTCAATTCCGTATCTAACCTTTAACGCGTTAACAACTGAAAATCCTGGGCTTAATCCGCCCAGATGTGCCTTGCGTGTTTCAACTGACGGATTTTCGGATGGCTCACAGAAATTTTTAAATTGCCTCTCAATCTTGCGCACTATCTCCGATGTAATGGTTTTGGCGGCTGCATCCGCCAGCATCAGTGCATCGGATGATGTGGCTGGATTCACCACGTTGCCTGGAACCATGGGGTCAGGTCTAGCATCGTAGCATTGTGCATCCCCGCCGTTCATCACGCCCATCAAACCCAATGCGCAGCACAGCACTTTTCTGAATTTTCGGGGTTGAATTTTCGTTGTCTCGTTCATCGTTTCGCCTCTCTCACGATTCGCCCTACGGTTGTGAAACAGGAAAAAGGGGGCAGGTCTCACATTCCAACATTTATAAATGAGTTCAAGCAAAGGGGTCTGGTCATCGTGCGGCTATTTTTAAGACACAAATGCGATAACGAAAGACCTTGTCCCCTTACGCCCCTCACTGGGGCTTTAATTCAAATCGTGATAGAAAAGGACTCGCCATTCCGTCAAAGTAGAGAAATGAGCCGCCAACATATAAAAAATTTTCGGACGCAACCATTGTTTCTATACTCCCAATGCTCGTTGCGCCAAGAGCTATAACCTGACCAGTTGTTTTATTCGTTGCGTGAATGATATTTCTGCCTTCGTTATAGTTCTCTCTTGTGATGTTGAAATAATTACCTTTCCATTCGGCAAATGAATCAAAACTTGGAAGCGGATTTTGTTTTATCCATGTGGCACCCTCCCATTTCCAGTAATCTTCTCCAGTTGAAGCATATAGCTCATCGGCTTTTCCGAGCTTAAATTCGCATCTATATCCCGCAACTTTGAAGGCATCCTCTGGCAGATGTGTCCATACCTTCCCATCCCACATGTCAACGCCATGTAGTGTAGTGTCGCCATAGTGATCACTTTCATCACCAGTGTATCCGCAGGTATATATCTTCCCCTGACTATCCACAATAAAGCTATTGATTAAATAATTGATCTCGGCGATTTGTATCCAGTTCGCACCATCCCATTTGGAAATTCTACTGATCCCCCCGTCATTGTATTGGTCAGTATGGTGTCCAGTAGCCACATACAAACTGCCATTCTGATCTGTTTTCATATTGAAGATGGGGTCGTCTGTTGCCTTAAGTACACTCCAGTTTTTTTCATCCCATTTTGCAATCTGATTCTTTTTGACGACAATGTCGTCAACTCGTGTGAAAGCGCCGCGCACATACAGGGCTCCTGCATTATCAACTGCCATGCCGTAAACAATATCGTTTACGCCAACATTTCTCCCAAAACTTCCCCACTTTTTGCCATTCCACTTGGCAATATTCCTTGCCCCAGAGGTCGCTTCGGTAAAGGCACCACCAACAACTAGATTGCCTGCCTCATCTTGCGCTAACAAATTGACCGATCCGCCGTTAGTGCAGCCTGGATTGATGCCACTATTTCTGCCTTCAAATGGGAAGCCCCCCCATTTTGAGCCATTCCAATACTGGATTGGGTGCTCAGTACCTTCGCTAGGCCCGCCTTCAACATTGCAAGTGCTGTATAGGCCGACATATATCGAGTCGTTTTTATCTATCAGTAGACTGCTTACTTGTGCGCTTGTTTTGATATCTACTTTTTCCCACTTCTTCCCATTCCATTTTTCAACTCCCCTCGAACTGGTTACATATGGCGTACCTTTTGAGTCGAATGCGATAGAGTAGGCGCCTGTGTCTTCATCCATATCTTGGGTGTTGTTGCGTATCCCACCAACATCCGTCCCCATGGCATTCCATTTTTTGCCATCCCAAAAAGCAATATTGTGAGCCTCTATATCACCCGCACTTTCGTCCAAATCACTCTTACGGATACTTTCGAAAGATCCCACCACATAAACATATCCGCGTTTATCAAAGGATATGGCGGCACCATGTTCATAGCCACCTTTTAGAAACCCCCCACCCAATTTACTCCAGTTTTTCCCATCCCACTTCATAACGAAGCCACTGTATATATAACCTTCGCCCGGCCTCATGCCTTGAAGGTTTCCGCCAGTGGCATAAACATTCCCCTCTTTATCAATTTCCAACGAATGGACAGCTCCAGTAATTCCATCACCCAAGAGCTGCCAACTCTTTCCATTCCATTTGCGTGTTTTGCTTGGGCTACTAAGTCCGACACCGTTTATGCAGCCACTCGCATATAAGTTTCCTTTCTCATCAATTGCAAGGCTTCGCACCTGATGACAATCTTCTTCGGGTTCTAGCAATACATTCCAAGATAATCCATCCCATACTGCAACTGAGGCCGATCCTGCACCCTTGGAGAGGTTGGATGTAATTGCCCCTGCCACATATACCTTGTTTCCGCTGGTGACGATGCTGTTCACTTGTTGGATACCTGGGACACCACCCATGCCGCTCCAAGTAATATTGTTTGTAAGGGGTGTTGCTTCTGGCCCTGTATCTTCTTCAGTCAAAGAGCCTGCATTCTGAGGGCTTGATGCAATAACAGTTGCTGATTGCGGTACTGCCGAGAAATTGGTCAGAGGTACGGCATCTCGGTTGACAGGTGCCGTAACAGAAGAATCGCTTGGTGAGCAAGCAGACAACAGTGCAACACAAAATGCAAATGTAATACGCTTCATTTGAGTCCTTTCAAATGGTTCCAAAAAACAGCGGACCTAAACGGGCCAGAGTAGAGTAATTTTCAGAATCAACAATCAGCAACAAACCACGATTTAAAAAGTTATTGATGGCAGGTTCAGAGCAAAGAGGTCAGGTCTTTCATTATCACATTCCCTCGTAACGTGACGTAATAGCACACGCCTGCAAGCTCAAGTCGTAAAGGTCTGGTCATCGTGCGGCTATTTTAAGACACAAATGCGATAACAAAAGACCTGCGCCCTTCCGTGTTATTTAATGCCGCACATACACCATCTTCCCTGCGTCCCATTGGAAACGGCTAATCTTGCCTTTGGAAGTTACCAGTGTGACTATTTCTCCCTCAAGCAACTTGGAATGCAATTCACTGGTAAATTCCTTGCTTGTCTGCTGATCCTTCGATTTTCCAATCAGCAATTCATCCATTGAGACTGGAAAATTCCAGCGATGGTCAGCAAAAGCAAAATCACCATTTCCACGCTCGGTTTCAGCAAATAGCGCAGCACAGCTGGCATAGGTTGTATTATCAGGACAGCCAACAAGCTCACCTTTCTCGTTGACCTCGTCGTAACAACCCGCATAACGAGGTATGTTAAAACGCTGACTATACTTTCCGTTATAAAGCAGGAACCTTTTGCCGTTGATTACATAAGCCGTGATGGTGGATGCCGTTTCTTCTATTGTCTCCGTACCAGGCGCACAACACGAATTTACCTGTTCCTCCAATTCTTCTCCTACACACCTCTGCAGCAGGGTGACGCGGTTTTCCGACATCCCGTAACGCTCCGTATTCTCTGTCCACGGCTCTGAGCCGCCCAGCTCACGAATCACATTGCCGCGAGAAAGCATTGCCTGAAGCTTCTCTGTACGCATGAGGTAACGCTTAATCAGGCACTCAGCGGCACCGTAGACATATTCACCCTCTGGGGTAATACCACAAGCCTGATCATGCCCTGCCAGCCATTCGCGCTGGGTCTTTAGCACGCTCATCTTTTCTTCATCGGTTAGCAAAGTTCGAGCTGCGGTATAGATATCCCACATGCGCCGGTCTAAATTAGCCAGATTGCGGTCGCTGCAGATTAGCTGCTCAACAATAGTCTTGGCTTTTTTGCAGGAAAAACTCGGTCGCAGATCTGGTTGAATTGTTATGCTCGGGCCATAAAGCAGCACATCGCGCCAGATAGGTGGTTCAGCACTTGCAGCCAGTGCTGGCGTAGCAAAAGCAAGAATGGCAAAAAACATCAAAGAAGGAACCACGGGGGCAGGTCTAGCATCGTTGCATTGTGCTTCCCCGCTACTCACCATCCCCATCAAACCCAATGCGCAGCACAGCACTTGTTTGAATTGTCGGGGTTGACTTTTCGTTGTCTCGTTCATCGTTTTGCCTCTCTCACGATTCGTCCTACGGTTGTGAAATGTACGCCGAAGAGAGGCGCAACAGGGTAATTTTTTCCAACTTCATAACAGCGCAACCTCTGGCTGTACGGGACGACCATCTAGCGCAAGGCGATCTGTGTCTGGCCAGTTCACGGTTTCAATACGCGTGCGGTAGCTTTCGTGAGGGAGTGCCGTTTTCAGTTGAGCGATCAATGGATGCTGCGCGGACAGACCCAACGTGCCGACCAACGCGCCTTTTTGCGCCGCCAGCCTCAGCCCTTCTTTAACCACCGCTACCGCCCTGTCCTGCGCGGATTCGCTCAACGCGACAAACGACAAAAAAACCTGCTCAATGGGTTGATTGGGCGCGGGTAATTTGAGCTTGCCTCGGATGCCCGCCAATAGGTTATAGGCGACACGGAGCTTATTCAGCGGGAAACGGTATGAGCGCACCACGGTTTGCTTGAACCTGCGCTGATCCCAAATTGCCAAACAACCGTGCAGCGCATCGCCGTCCTTGAGTAGCCAAAAATCCGCCAAGCAAAGTCCGTGCGTGCCATCCAATGATCGCAACCAAGCCTCATCCAGTCTGGGCGAAAATTGAAACGCTTGTGCTTGCTGATTAAAAAATTCGGTCAATGCGGGGACATCTTCCTGCGTCGCGGATTGCAGCAATCCCGTCGGTTGCTCTCGTCGCGTCGGGAAAACCAGCGTTTCCATCCCCCCCGCCAACTGGTATCGCGGCAGGTGTTTGAGACCTGCTTCCAACACGCGGCGCGCCTGATTGTTTTCTTGCCCAATGCTGGTAAACCAAGCGTTCGGCTGCCCCCATGGGCGGGTCAAAACAGGAATCGAGGCAAAGCCATCTTTCAGGATGCGTATCTTGCGCCGATAGGATGGGTTGACGCGCAACCCGCCCAAATAACCCGCAACGGCGGCTTGCCCATTCAGATGCGCAGGAAGCTGGGCGCAGGTGTACATGCCGACAAAATCATGTGGCGATTTTTCTGTCTCGGCAATCACGGCAAGCGACGTGCCCATCAGGTTTTCACCGTCGAAAAAACACGGCTCGCGCTCAAAAGCCAGCTTCATCCACGCATCCATGTCGTTATCACGCAAACAACGCCGCAATGCCGCATCATCCGCCGAACCCGCAGGACGGAACAGCAGCCCTCCTGCGCGATAGATAATGTGCGCGTCAGGTGTGACTGGCTTCACCGCGCCGCCTCCAATAATTCGCCCTGCCAATTTTCATCGCCCAGCGGATAACCATTGCGGTTGCTCACATCGGCTCGGTGCATCACATTGATTGGGAAGAAGTTTCGGAACATAAAAAAATCGCTGCGGTTGGTTTTTTCCAAACCGCGTTTAAGGATGCTGTCCCACGCATAAAACCGTCGGCGCGCCGCGACGCATAAGCGCGTCACCTCTTCGGGCGCGAGTTGTTTTGGGAAGAAGGGCAAATCGTTGTAGCGGTAGCGGTCGTCTAACCACCATGCGGGATATTTCAGCCGCTGTTCCTGTTGCAGTTGTGTGTAGAGTGCCGTGCCTGGGAAGGGCGTGAGATGGTTGAAGGCGGCAATATAAAAACGCTGCTCAATGGCGAAATCCACTGCTTGATCGAATGAATTCACGGTGTCGTTTTCATAGCCAAAGACAAAGGTGGCATACACGCGGATGTTGTATTTTCTGAGGTTGCGCAAGGCTTTTTCATAGCCACCTTGCATGGTGTTGAAACGCTTTTTCATGGCGCGCAAATTGCCCTCGTCCAAACTCTCGAAACCGATCAACACGCCCTTGCAGCCGCTTTTTTCCAGCATCGCCAAAAATGCCTCGTCGTGCGCGGCGTTGATGCTCATCTGCGTAATCCAACGTATTTTCAGCGGCGCGAGTGCTTGGAGTAACACTTTGGCAGCGGGAATGTCGCTCGCAAAATTATCATCCACGAAAAAGAATAATTTAGTGCCGTCCTTCAGTTGTCGGATTTCGGCAAGGATATTTTCAATCGGGCGCGTGCGATGGGTGCGCTCAAAAAAGGTCTGTATCGCACAAAAATTGCAGGGGAAACGACAGCCGCGCCCTGTTTCGATCAAGGCAATCGGCAAATAACGCTTGCTTTTGAAAATCGAGCGATCCGCATGAATGCGCGCCAAATCGGGTCGCGTCAGGCTTTGATAGCGTTTTTGCAAGTTGCCGTGGCGCAGATCGTCGATGACCGTCGCCCAAATATCCTCCGCCTCACCCACCACCACCGCATCCGCATAACGCGCCGCCTCATCGGGCATTAAGGTCGCATGAAAACCACCGACAATCACGGGGATATGGCGTTTGCGGTATTCGCTGGCAATTTGATAAGCGCGTTTGGCGGTATACGTTTCCAATGAAATCGCCACGGCATCGGTCGGCTCATCGAAAGGAATGCTTTCCATGCGGTCGTCATAAAAGCGAACGTCGATGTCTTTGGGCGTGAGTCCCGCAATCGCCGCTGCGGGCAAAGGTTCCATTTGCCAAGAGCGAATGTAGCCTTCGCCCTTGCGATGCCCAATGGCGGGATGAATGAGGGTTAGCCGCATATCGCCTTATTATTGGAGTCGCCCGACAAATGTACCGTCTGCCCTAAACCCGCGATGGGGTTGGGCAGCAGCGGCTCGATTTGCCAGTCACAGTTATAAAATTGATGCAAATGATGAGCATAGAAGCGATAGCCGACATTCGCGCTGAGGGCGAGAGGCTGGCAGTTTTTGGCATTCCACAATCGCCGCGTGATGGATGACCATTGATAGGTCTTTTTCCATGCTCGCTCATGGCCATCCCGCAACTGCTGCACCGTCATGTTTTTAGGCTGAAACACCACATGCTGCCCGTCATACAACTCCCAATCCCGCGACAAGATGCGCCATTCTGCTTCCAGTCGGGTGTGTAATGGCGTGCCAGGGAAGGGCGTCAGCACAGCAAAACGTGGCAAATCCACGCCTGCGTCGATGGCAAATTCCGCTGTGGTATCAAATACATCGGGCGTGTCGTGATCCAGCCCAAACACAAAACAACCTTGCACCGAAATACCCAAGTGATGCAAATCCGCAATCAGCGATTTATACCCCACCGACGCATTAAAGCTCTTTTTGGCATCCTTCAAGCTGTCCTGAGACACGGTTTCCAGTCCCAGCAATAGCCCTTTGCAACCACTGCGCGCCATGAGTTCCATCAACTCACGATCATGGGCAATCAACACCGTGGAAAGTCCAAACCAATTTAATTTCAACGGAATCAAGCGGGTAAACAGCTCTTTGGCGTATTTGACATCCGACACCAGATTCAAATCAACGAAGATAATTTTCTTTTGCCCCGTGCGACGAATATCTTCAATCACCCAATCTATAGGCTTTTGATATTGTTTGCGTCCCCACGCCGCTGGGGCGACACAGAATTCACAATCATGGGCACAAGAGCGCGTCGCCTCGAACACCGCTTGAGTCAAAAAATGCCGCTTATCAAACAAGTCGCGGCGCGCAAACGGCATGTTTTCCAAAGACATCGTTGGACTTTGCCGATAAATCGGCTGCATCGTGCCATTGGCGAAATCTCGCAACAATTGCGGCCATGATTCTTCTGCATAGCCAATGCAAATGGCATCCGCCTGCTCGCCCGCTTCCTGTGGCATCAGCGTCACATGCGGCCCACCCAGTACCACCGTCATCCCTCGCGCCCTGAACTGTTTTGCCAGTTCGTAGCTGCGTTTGGCTGTTCCCGTGATGACGGTGATGCCAATTAAATCCGCTTGTAGATTGTCGGGGACATCCTGTATGCCCTCGTCGATCAGTTCTATGTCGGCATTCAGCTCTGCGGGAATTAACGCCGCCAGCGTGGTGAGGGTCAGCGGTTGGTAACGCAATGATTTTTTGAATATCCCGCCTTTGCTGCGGTATAGCGGGCCTTTCGGGGAAATGAGCACAATTTTCATGTTGCTTGCTCCATAAAGGTAGATAGCCAATCGGTTTCCGCGCATAAACACGGCACTTTAATGTCGCCTAAACGGATGCCATTTTGGGACTTGCGTCTCATCCATGACGCAAGTGGCTGTTCAACGTGCAACACCGACAACGCATCCAGTTGGCCGATACGGCGCGCATATTCGTATTGTGGGTTTTCTGAGAGCCGATTTTCGACCCGCTCTGCAATACGCTCGATGTCGTGAGCTTGATCCAAAATCAGCACATATCGGGGCTTGCCCTGTGTGGTGGGTATTAGCATACGAAAACCAGCTAGGTCATGCAGGCACGCCGCCACAAATGGCTCGGTTAGTTTTTCACCCACCAAATCAGAGATCAACCCTTGTCTGCCCACAAAACGCAACACGGGGAGATCATCTGCATAACCATCACAGCGCACCCCGTCCCCCGTGCGGTAGCGATACAGCCCGCCTGAAGTCGTCATCACTAATTCGTATTCTTTGCCTTGCTGAAGCTCCCAAGCAAAATGCGTAGCACCTTGTTGATCCAAAAACTCAAAAAATCCACTGTCGGCGGCTAATACGGTTTTACCCTGCGGATCGGGTACGGTGGCAACGCCCTCCGTCGCTAAAAGTCCCTTGGGTTGAAATTGGGCATGAGGCAAACGTTGCTGGAGTGCGTGGAAATACGGTTGGGACGAGGCATCTGCCCAGCAACTCACCAATTTGAGATTCGGCCAGAGTATCCGCGTATCACGACTAAGTTGATAACATTCCAGTCTTTGCAGTGCTGCGGTATCGGGCGGCAGTATCTGCCCTGCGATCACGCCACCATGTCGCAATAAATCGCTCAATACGGCGTATTGCTGCACTAACACATCCAACAACATCAAAAAGAAAGTCGGACTCCAGACGGAGATCAGTACCAAATCGGCACGACACAGTAGGTAATATAGCGTCGCAAGCGACCAATCTGGTACCGCTTTGATTCCGCCCACCCAAGGCGGCACGGCAGACACTTCAACAAATGCGTGCAAAGCAGCATCGCCCAAATACGCCGCGTCAGGCAGACCGATGGAGATGCCCGATGGCGTTTTTGCCGCAGCGCGTGTGGCGGGACTGATCGCCCAGTAGGCGCAACCAGAGGTGATTTTGAATGCGGCGATGACATCCGACAGCCAAGGCAACAGCGCACGCTGAAAATCCAGCAGACTGTGCGCAGTATAGGGAATTCGCTTGCTACCACCAGATGTACCGCTTGTTTGCTCAAAGGCAATCGGCAAGCCCTCGAACAACCCATTTTGCTCGCCCTGCTCGATGCGCTGTATCCAAGGGCGCAGCATTTCAGCATCGACCAACGGCAACCGTTGGCGAAAGTCTTCTAGTGATGAATCCGCTTTCACACCAAGCTGTTGCAGATAGGCGCAATGCTGGTTGCGCTGTAAACAATCCTGCAACCAGTTTTCCTGACGTTGACGCAATGAATTGGTGACTTTGAGCCTAGCACCTTGCGCGCGCAGTGTCTGCCAAGCCATCGTTAAGCCAGACCTTTTGCGAAAATCCGTTTGGTCAATGGCTTCATGTTCTGCTCCGTGATCTCGCACAGGCAAACAAGCTCATGTCCAATGAGGTAATTCGGGTTCTTTGCAAGAAAAAACTGTACCGACTCTTTGGATTTTTCTTCTTCAGTGGGTAAAGCAATGTCGGGCATTAAATGCCCTTTAGACTCTGGAAACTCAACCACCCCTGTTGCCAGATTGTAATCAGCTCCAAATTTTTCTTGTGCGAGGGTATCTGCCAAGGGCTTCAAATCGGTGCGATCAATTGCCCAGTGGGGATAAAATGATTTACCGAAAACAGGCAGATATTTATAGGTGCGATGACCTTTGACGATCAAAAACCAATACATAGGCAAATCTGGTTTTTCTTTTTGCAGCTGCCCCATTTTCATAATCCAAGTGAACGCAAGTGCCTGTTGACCCCAATGGGCGCGTTCGACGATGGTGTCACCTGAAAAAATAATGCGGATACAGCTCCCCGCCCATTGACGTTCATAGACCTTCAGCGTGGTAAAACCCACCAGAACATGGTCAAGAAAAACCAGAATAGCCTCACTTTTGTCCTGTAAGTCGCTTGCCACCTGCGCTTTGCTGCATCCTGCGTAATGAGAAAGATAGAGGTTCTGCATATCCAAACGATCCGTGTCGGACAGTTCATCAATACGCTTGCATATCGCTTCGTAATTTGCCATGGTTATCCGCCTGATTTTAGGGGAATTGATTGTAAGTCAAACCCGCGCGGTTCGGTCTGAATTTATCCAAGCAACGCATCACTTTGCTTACGCATCACACGACGAATTTATCGCACTCACGTTTAAAATGCGCGTTGCGGGTCGGGTTTGCCATGAAACGGCTCACCCGACGGGCAGCGAAGGTTACATTTTGGCGATCACGACATCGCCAAAGGCGGAACAGGATATTTGTGTTGCACCTTCCATCAAGCGCGCAAAGTCATAGGTAACCGTTTTTGCACCAATCGCACCTTCAATCCCTTTAACCACTAAGTCAGCCGCTTCTCCCCAACCCATGTGACGCAACATCATTTCGGCGGACAAAATCAATGAACCTGGATTGACGTAATCTTTGCCTGCATATTTCGGTGCCGTGCCGTGAGTGGCTTCAAACATCGCCACGCTGTCGGACAAGTTCGCGCCTGGGGCAATGCCAATCCCGCCCACTTCTGCTGCCAATGCGTCAGAAATATAGTCTCCGTTCAAATTCAGGGTCGCAATTACGTCGTATTCGGCTGGGCGCAACAGAATTTGCTGCAAGAATGCGTCCGCAATCACGTCTTTGATAATGATGCCATTCGGTAATTTCAACCAAGGGCCGCCGTCGATTTCTACGCCACCGAATTCACGTTTAGCGATTTCGTAGCCCCAGTTTTTGAAGCCACCTTCGGTGAACTTCATGATATTGCCCTTGTGTACCAAGGTGACCGACGCACGGTTATGGTCAATGGCGTACTGAATTGCGCGGCGCACCAAACGTTCTGTGCCTTCGGTCGAGACAGGTTTGATGCCAATCGCCGAGGTTGCGGGGAAGCGAATTTTGGTCACGCCCATTTCATTTTGCAGAAAGTCGATCATTTTTTTGGCTTCTGGAGAACCTGCTGCCCATTCAATCCCTGCGTAAATGTCTTCGGTGTTTTCACGGAAAATCACCATATCGACTTTATGCGGTTCTTTGACGGGAGTCGGTACGCCTGTAAACCAACGCACGGGGCGCAGACAAACATACAAATCCAACATTTGGCGCAGCGCGACGTTCAACGAACGAATCCCGCCAGAAATCGGCGTAGTCAAAGGACCTTTGATCGATACCACATACTCGCGCACCGCTTGCACCGTTTCTTCAGGCAACCACGTGTCATTGCCATATACCTTCACGGCTTTTTCACCCGCATACACTTCCATCCACGCGATTTGCTTCGCACCACCGTAAGCTTTAGCCACCGCCGCATCCACCACGCGGCGCATCGGCGGGGTAATATCCACGCCCGTGCCATCGCCTTCGATGAACGGGATAATCGGATGATTAGGCACATTCAAGGTGTAATCTGCATTAACGGTAATTTTGCTGCCAAAAGCGGGGACTGTGATGTGCTGGTACATGGTTCAACTTCTCCGAAGAAATAGAAAGGATTACGGTAATATCGCCGCTGAAAAATCACTGGGGACTGGAATGAAACGCGTCTTACTATTTAACAAACCATTTGGGGTGATCTGCCAATTTAGTCGCGACGGGCTGCATCCAACGCTGGCGGATTATATCGCGCTTCCTGACTTTTATGCCGCAGGACGGCTAGATACCGATAGCGAAGGCTTATTGGTACTCACCGATGACGGCAAATTACAACATCAATTGACCGACCCTAAGTTTAAACAAGCGAAAACCTATTGGGTGCAAGTCGAAGGCATACCCGACGAAGCCGCGCTGCAAGCCTTACGCAATGGGGTAAAACTCTCCGACTTCACGACCCTTCCTGCTCAAGCACGCTTAATCGACGAACCAGCTGGATTATGGGCGCGCAACCCGCCGATACGTCAACGTCTGTATATCCCCACCAGTTGGGTAGCAATCACCCTGCGCGAAGGCAAAAATCGCCAAATCCGCCGCATGACCGCCGCAGTAGGGCATCCTACTTTGCGACTGATTCGTTATCAAATTGGCGATTGGACGCTAGAAAACTTAGCGGTGGGCGAATGGCGATATGGCTGATGCCGTCTACTTGCTTGAATACTTATAAAAGCCTCTGAAGATAGAGGCTTTGTCGTTTTTGTCGAGTCTTTTCTCAAAGGGGTGGCGGATATTTATTCTGCTGGTAAGTTGCTTACCACTCCCTTTCTTTTTAATGGCTTAGCACTTCCATACCCCGCCCGTTTTAAAGTGCGATCTATTCTTGTAATCCATTGATCTATTGTGTTTATTGCGGATTCTGTGCGGGTGGCACGAAACTTGTAATAGAGTTTTCCCAGCGGGTGGCAATTAAGTAGACCGTGCCGCCAAAAATCGTGTGGATAATAACAAGACGAGGGGAGCGATAAATGGAAATTGAAACGTTTTACGAGGTCATGAAACGGCAGGGAATTACGCGCCGTAGTTTTATGAAATTTTGCAGTTTGACCGCAGCTTCATTGGGGTTAGCACCGAGCTTTGCGCCTAAGATTGCACACGCGATGGAAACCAAGCCGCGCACGCCCGTGATCTGGTTACACGGTTTGGAATGCACTTGCTGTTCCGAATCCTTTATCCGTTCGGCGCACCCCTTGACCAAGGATGTGGTGCTGTCCATGCTCTCCCTTGATTACGACGATACGCTGATGGCGGCGGCTGGACATCAGGCCGAAGAAATCATCGCCGAGGTTCGTAAAAAATACAAAGGCAATTTTATTCTGGCAGTGGAGGGCAATCCTCCGCTCAATGAAGACGGTATGTACTGCATCCACGGTGGTCGCCCGTTTGTGGAAGTGCTGAAAGAAACGGCTGCCGATGCCAAGGCCATTATCTCTTGGGGTTCCTGCGCTTCGTGGGGCTGCGTGCAAGCCGCCAAGCCAAACCCGACTCAAGCAACGCCTGTACATAAAGTGATTACCGACAAGCCCATCATCAAGGTGCCAGGATGTCCGCCAATTGCTGAGGTCATGACCGCAGTCATCACGTATATGCTGACCTTTGACCGCATCCCTGAGCTGGATCGCCAAGGTCGCCCGAAAATGTTCTACGGTCAGCGCATCCACGATAAGTGCTATCGCCGTCCCCATTTCGACGCGGGCCAATTCGTCGAAGCGTGGGATGATGATGGCGCGCGCAAAGGTTATTGTCTGTACAAAATGGGTTGTAAAGGACCGACCACGTATAACGCCTGCTCCACGGTGCGCTGGAACGGTGGCGTGTCTTTCCCGATTCAATCGGGACACGGTTGCATCGGTTGTTCCGAAGACGGGTTCTGGGATAAGGGCGGTTTCTATAACCGCGTCACCGACATCAAGCAATTTGGCGTTGAAGCGAATGCCGATCAAATTGGCGGCACCGTGGCTGGGGTTGCGGGTGCAGCCGTTGTGGCGCATGCCGCCGTGAGCGCGTTGAGCCGAGCACGCAGCAACCAGAATGAATCGAACAAGGGAGGCAAGTAATCATGTCATCATATGAAACACAGGGATTTAAACTCGACAACAGCGGTAAGCGCGTCATCGTTGATCCAGTCTGCCGTATTGAGGGGCATCTGCGTGTCGAGGTCAATCTCGATAGCAACAATGTGATCCGCAATGCCGTTTCCACTGGCACGATGTGGCGCGGCTTGGAAGTGATTTTGAAAGGTCGCGACCCGCGCGATGCTTGGGCATTCACCGAGCGTATCTGCGGCGTTTGCACGGGTACGCACGCGCTGACTTCAGTGCGCGCCGTGGAAGACGCGTTAAAAATTCAGATTCCCGAAAACGCCAATACCATCCGCAACATCATGCAGCTGAATTTGTATGTGCATGACCATTTGGTGCATTTCTATCACCTACACGCGCTAGATTGGGTGGATGTGGTCTCTGCCTTGAAAGCGGATCCGAAAAAGACTTCCGAGTTAGCACAAAGTATCTCCACTTGGCCGCTGTCGTCGCCTGGCTATTTCCGCGATGTGCAGAACCGTTTGAAGAAGTTTGTTGAATCTGGTCAGCTAGGCCCGTTCAGCAATGGTTATTGGGGCAGCCCTGCTTACAAACTGCCGCCAGAAGCCAACCTGATGGCGGTGACGCATTACCTCGAAGCGTTGGATTTCCAAAAAGAAATTGTCAAAGTACACACTATTTTCGGCGGCAAAAACCCGCATCCGAACTGGCTGGTGGGCGGCGTGCCGTGCGCGATCAACTTAAACGATGTCGGGGCGGTGGGCGCGATCAATATGGAGCGGCTAAATCTGGTTAAGAGCATCATCGACCGTAGCAAAGAGTTCGTGGAAAAAGTCTATATCCCCGATCTGCTGGCTATCGCTTCGTTCTACAAAGGCTGGGGCTACGGCGGCGGACTGTCGTCTAAAAACGTGTTGTCCTATGGCGATATTCCTCAAAAAGCCAACGATTATTCCGCCGCCAATCTGCTGTTTCCGCGCGGTGCAATCATCAATGGTGACTTGAGTCATGTGCATGAAGTCGATCTGCGCAACCCAGACGAGATTCAAGAATTCGTCAGCCACTCATGGTACAAGTATGCCGACGAGAGTAAAGGTCTGCATCCTTGGGATGGTGTCACCGAGCCTAACTATCACCCTGAAGGTCCTAACTTCAAAGGCACGCGTACCAAGATTGAGCAGTTAGACGAAAGTGCTAAGTATTCTTGGATCAAAGCACCGCGCTGGAAGGGTCATGCGATGGAAGTCGGCTGTCTGTCGCGCATGTTGCTAGGTTACGTACAGCCCAAGCAATTCCCCTTCATCAAGGAGACTATCGACAGCGTGTTGCACCAGCTCGATTTGCCAGTGAATGCGCTGTTCTCCACCTTGGGGCGCACGGCCGCACGCGGCATTGAAACGCTGTACTGTGCTGATTTGCAATCACAGCAGTTTGACAAGCTAATCGCCAACCTCAAGGCGGGCGATTCTGCCACCGCCAATGTCGAGAAGTGGGATCCATCCAGCTGGCCGTCAGTAGCCAAAGGTGTGGGGTTCACTGAAGCACCGCGTGGCGCGTTGGGGCACTGGGTCAAAATCAAAGACACCAAAATCGACAACTATCAGTGCGTGGTACCCACCACCTGGAACGGCAGTCCACGTGACCCCAAGGGGCAGATCGGTGCGTTCGAGGCTGCACTGATGGACACGCCATTGGCTCGTGCCGATCAACCTTTGGAAATTTTGCGCACCTTGCACAGTTTCGACCCGTGTCTGGCATGTTCCACGCATGTCATGTCGCCTGACGGACAAGAACTGAGCAAGGTCACAGTGCGCTAACGGGCGCAGAAAGGAGGCTGTCATGGCTGTTAAACCGCAAGCTGTTGTAGATGAAACTGCTGCTGGTACCACCATCTACGTGTATGAGACACCCGTCAGAGTATGGCACTGGGTAAGCGCATTGAGTATCACGGTACTGGCGATAACGGGGTATTTTATCGCCAATCCCTTGCCGAGCGTCGGGGGTGAGGCGAGTGAGCATTTCTCGATGGGCTACATTCGATTCGCGCATTTTGTCGCCGCTTACGTTTTTGCAATCGGTTTTGTTGCCCGAATCTACTGGGCGATGGTGGGAAATAAGAATGCGCGACAGTTGTTTGTGCTGCCACCTGTGTTTAGCAAAGACTGGTGGGCAGGGATGTTACAGGAAATGCGCTGGTATTTATTTCTGGCGAAGCAGCCCAGAAAGTACGTCGGACACAATCCGTTAGCGTTGCTGTTTATGTTCCTGTCGATCACCGTGGGCGGCATATTCATGATTGCCACGGGATTCGCGTTGTACGGCGAGGGCGCGATGGACGGACATTGGTCGCATCTGCTGTTTACTAGCTGGGTAATTCCTTTGTTCGGTCAAAGTCAGGATGTACACACCTGGCATCACATGGTGGCATGGGGTATGGTTTGGTTCATCATCCTTCACGTGTATGCCGCAATCCGAGAAGACATCATGTCGCCGCAGACGATGGTCAGTGCCATTATCAGCGGATATAGATCCTTTAGGGAGTGATCTGGCTGAGCAGCAATGCTCATTTTGGCTAAACAGCAGGTTTTTGTGGGTGCGACAAATTCGTACATCGCAGACAGGGCGAAAAACGCGACCAAACTTGCCTTATTCATGAGAAACCGCAGGGCATGGCGATACGGCATTGATTCAAGGGCGCATCGCTCGTCATCCCAAAAACCGCCCTGCCAAACTGATCGTCAACGGCGCGCCTATGCCCATCTCGGTGGATGAAAACAGCAATTTCTCCCGCCCATACAGCTTCGGCTCTGGCTCAAACAATGTGGAAATTCGCAGCGCGGACGGCAAACAAGTCCAACGCGTGCAATTCTACGACCGCAACCCCGACAAAGCCCCCGCCCGCCTGCGCGTGATTTTGTCGTGGGACAGCGACAGCACCGACTTGGATTTACACGTCATCTCCCCCGACGGCGCGCACGTCTTCTACGGCAACCGCGTCGCCAAAAATGGCGCGGCGTTAGATGTCGATGTCACCACAGGCTACGGCCCCGAAATCTACGCCAACCCCAGCCCCCAATGGCGTGTACCACGTTTTCGTCAACTACTTCGGCGGCGGCGATCTGCAAGACACACACGTCACCCTCGTGCAAGTGACCATTATTTCCCAAGAAGGCACACTGTCCGAAAAACGCCAAACCTTCCAAGCCCCCCTACGCAACCCTGGGGAATTAACCTTGATTAAATCGTTTAGCTATCCGTGAAAGGCGAGGTGGGGCTTGGTAATGGGGGAAAAGCGGCTTGCGATAGAATCGAATAAAGCGTCTAATTCCGCCCGCGATTCAGTCGAAAAGGGAAGTTTTAGGCGGTGCTTTTATCGGAAAAACTGGGGGGGTGGTATTGTTTTTAAATCCATAAATATAAACAATTAACTACAAAATAATTTACAGTTTATACACCTTCGAGGTGTATTTTTACGGCACTTTTTAGGGGGCTATTTAAGCTATGCCGAAGATATTTGCTCTCGCCTGTATAACCGCCGCGCTATCATTTTTGGTTCATGCGGCATTTGCACTGTTTTATGAAACAGGTGCTTTTAAATTTATTTCGCCCACTATTTTCATGGTCAACGCGTGTTATTTCGTTGCATTGCTATTTCGCAAGCGGTGGGCTTGGCGATGGGTATTTGCTGCATCGTGGGCTTTTGTACTCATCAACATCGTGTTCCCACCCTCGCCTGAGCATTTCGGTTCCAATATATTATTTGCTCAAATTCTCGTAGGCGTTGAGGTTGCCGCCTGCTCGACAGTGTTTTTCTGTATGCGACATCATTTTGTGAAAGACTGGTTTTATGGCTCAATTCCGAGCTGATCCTAAGCGCACAGTCCCTTAGATCCGCGTTAGGCAATTGCATAGATCGTTATCTTGAAAGGAAGTACGTTGAATAAAATTTCGTTTAAAGGCGTTGTTCTTGGCTCAATCACAGATATTGTTGCGACCAATATCCTTGTCATTCCGCTAATTCTCTACATCACAGCCACTCGGCATCTTGATTCAATTCCAAAAGAACAGTTCTCCGAGGTGCTTTTACAGACTCTGAAAAACGATCCTCTCTTACATACAACGCAATTGTTAATAGGTTCGTTCTGCTCAATACTTGGCGGCTACATTGCAGCTCGAGTTGCCAAACATGATGAAGTTTTGAATGGCACTCTCGCGGCTTTTCTTTGTGTCGGCAGCGGGCTGTATGCCCTTATATTTACGTCATCACATGTCCCAGTCTGGCAACATTTGGTAGTTTTTGTTGCGAGCCCCGCTTTATCAGCCTTTGGTGGGTATCTTTGTCTTAGAGCCATGCGGGTAAAATCAATTGCCTAACCCTGCGCTCAAGCTCGCTCCCTTCAGTCGTTGGGGAGCGCCTCTCACTTTTACGTTTGCGCTATGACTGACTCCAAGTTAATCAGCTTTGCCGAAGGATGGATTGCATTTTGGAATGCACAGAATGGTTCCGAAGAGCGGAAAGTATTATCTTGGGTCTGGGATAAAGAATATGACTTAATGCAAAAAGAACCAGAGCAAATTTGGCAGTTAATTCTTGACGTTCTTCGTCTCAATTACTCAGACAACATTCAAGAAGTTTTATCCGCTGGCCCGCTTGAAGACCTCTTAGCAAAATATGGCGAGTCATTCATCGGGAGGGTCGAAGCTGAAGCAAAGTCAAACCCTCAATTTGCACAATTGCTCGGTGGTGTTTGGCAAAACGCAATGAGCGACGACATTTGGTTGCGCATACAAGCTGTTCAAGATCGAAGAGGGTGGGATGGCATACCGAAGACATAACTTGTCATTCAAGCGGGATGCCGTGCAAGCGCGCAGCCAGTTAACTTCACGTTGAACTAAACCGCTAACGCGGTGGCTGGTAGCTCACAGTCAGCGCATTTTTATTTGCACATAGTGCTTGTTTTTTGACTGTCGAGATAACACCTTGGATATTGGGAATCTTCCCTTTCTCCAA
>JBASWK010000031.1:0-27488 GCA_049276435.1 Gallionella sp.
ACAAGCTACGAATAAGCTCGTCCTTTTCGGCATGGCTGAGTAAATTGAGGTCGGGTATTGAAGTCATGTGGCAAACTGTACGTGATTTGCGCGATTAAAGCAAAGGGGGAGCTGAGTAGTTACAAAAATACACGATTACTTATACGCTACTACTTACGAGCTCATTCAGCAATTTAATGAAATTACGTTTGGCTTTGAACTGGGTGCGCAAGATGGCTAAATAGTTGATAAATGCTTGTTTATGCTGGTGATTTAGCATCAGTTTGCCAATTTTTTTGACTAACACGATGGCTTCTTGATAGGCCCCGTTGTTTCCCTGCGCCACGATGGCAGGCACGATGTCCAAATAGACTGAAATCGCATCATCTGGGCGGGTATCGCTGATTTTTTCTGCCAGTTTAAGCATTAAGCTCTGACCGCAATTTCCCTCATGCGCCGCCGTCCAAGCCGTCTCCCAATCCTGTTCCCATAAGGCGATTTCGACCCGTAGGGCATAATTTGGCCAGGTGGCGTGTCCGCGATACGTCATGGTTTTCGTCACTTTATCCAATGCCCGTTCACGCTGCGCGGTCCATAAACCCAACGGCATGGTCACATCGTGTAGTTTGAGATAGTGGTGAAAGCTGGGGGTTTCCTCAAATGTCAGCCAAGTTAGTTGCACCGCTTCGTCATTGCGCCCGCGCTTGAGATACGTTGCCACCAGAAAATCGCGCAATCGGCTGTCGGTTTTTTGGGGAAACGCCGCGAGTCCGCGCTCCGCCCACATTAGGGCTTGGTTTGGTTGCTCTGCCTTGTTTAGAATTTCGGCAATCGCAAGATAGTCGTAGGCATGGGATAAATCACGCGCTTTAATCGCGATCAGTTCGTCAACGTTGCCGCTGGCTTGCGCCAAGCGTTCCATGATGTGTTTAATGGTGTTGCGATGACTGTTATAGCTATCGCCTACTTTGACGGGCGCGAATTTTTGCCATGCCGCTTCTACCAATTCTCGATAACGGCGCGTGCCTGCTTCGCCCAATACGCTTTGATAGACAGAATCAGTAGCACGCCAGAGACCGAAGTCCGATGTGATTTCAAACTTAAACAACCGCGCTGCTAATGCCAGTGGTTCGGGGCGCGCCATCATGCAGGCCTCTAAGTGAAGTTCACTGACCGCATCTGCCGCCGCACCCACTTCGCCGCTGGAGTCATCCACTTCCTCCATGCTGCGTTCAATGCGTTCAAGCGCATATTCGGTCAATTCCACCAAGCTCGCTGCGCTATCGGGCTTGAGTAATTCAGCTAAGGAATCCGCTAGTTGACTGAGATTGTCGGCGAATTCGCTCACCTCATCCCAGTCCAAATAACCATGGATTTTCGTTGCCGCATCAATGGCGCGTCGGAACGCTTGCACCACATCGGCACCACCTTGCTTGCATTCTGCCTTGAGCAACAGCGATTGAAACAGCGCGTCGTCATGTTGCACTGCTTCCAGCAATAAGGCGATTAAGGTATCGGACGATTGGCTGTGCAGATAGGTTTTGATGCTTTCCAACGGCGAGACGGGATTTTCGCCCTGTGCCAAATACGCCAAACCGACCGCCACACAATGTTTGCAAAAATAGCCGTCTTCCGCGTGCGGGCAAGTGCAGTCATATTCCAGCTTGCCACCCTTGTCCCACAACGCCACTTGATAGGACGCTGAACCTGATACCTTGGCGGAAACTTTGCCCTCCATCACCGATAATCGCCCCACTGCCCCGCTGGCAAAATACTCCTCGCCACGCGCAAAACTATTGGCAGCGGCCTGTTTTTTCAGGTTTGAGCGCGAAATCAGCTGACTCAACATCACGTCACCGTCCAGCTCACCACACCGCTATACCATGTCGCCAATACGATTAAACCAAACGCAATGCGATACCAAGCAAATACTGTGAAGTCGTGGCGGCTGATGTAGCGCAACAGCCCGCGCACGGCGATAAACGCGCTGATAAATGACGCGATTGAACCGACGGCGAATAAGCTCCAATCGTGGATATGGAACAATTCGCGGTGCTTGACCACCTCGTAAATCGTGGCGATGGTCAGCGTGGGAATGGCGAGAAAGAAGGAAAATTCCGTCGCGGCTTTGCGCGATAAGCCAAAAAATAGCCCACCGATAATGGTCGAACCCGAACGCGATGTGCCAGGGATTAACGCCAAAGCCTGCGCGCAACCCATTTTCAGCGCGTCTTGCCAGCGCATGTCATCGACCGATTCTATCGTCACAGTATGCTGACGTTTTTCCGCCCATAAAATGATAAAACCGCCGATGATAAACGCCAGCGCGACGGGGACGGGGGCGAACAAATTGGCTTTAATTGCCTTGCCAAACGCCAGCCCTAAAATTGCCAAGGGTAAAAAAGCAATCGCCACATTTAACACAAAGCGTTGCGCGACTTCTTCTTGCTTTGCCAACCCTTTGAAAACTGAGCCTAATTTAGCGCGATATTCCCAACACACCGCTAAAATCGCCGCAAACTGAATCACGATTTCAAACACCTTGCCGCGCTCGTCGTTAAAGTCCAACAAATCCCCCACCAAAATCAAATGTCCTGTGGATGAGATCGGCAAAAATTCGGTTAAACCCTCGACAATGCCGAGGATGATGGCTTTCCAGTAAATTAAATCCATAACATGCTTTCAAAAAAGGGACGGGCTGCACAAGGGGCGGCATATTAACATGGCAAAAGTAAAATCTAGCGGGATGGAATGAGGGTTATGCAAACCATGCTTGCTGATTGATGCTGACTGCGCAGACAATGCACGATTGAACGTTATCCTTGGGAGTTTTTATGTCCACTGTCGCACCGCTACGTCGCCCGATTACCTTGCTCGGCACGGGGCACGCACTTCCGCAGCGTGCTGTATTGAGTAGCGAATTGGATGTACAGCTAGGGTATGCGACTGGCACAATTGCGCGCAAAAGTGGGGTGCGCAGCCGTTATGTTGCGGCGTTGTCGGATACGGCAGCCAGTTTAGCGGCGCAAGCGGCAAAGCGGGCGTTGCGTGCGGCGGGGTTGCAACTGTCGGACATAGATTGTTTGGTGGCAGCCAGTGGCACGATGGATCAGGGAATGCCATGCAATGCCGCGTTGATTCATCACGAATTGGGTTTGTCGGATAGCGGCATCCCAGCTTTTGATGTCAATGCCAGTTGCCTAGGCTTTTTGGCGGCATTGGATACGCTGTCGTGGGCGATGATGGGCGGGCGTTATCGGTGCGTGCTGATTGTTGCGGCGGATATGGCTTCGTGCGGGCTGGATTGGTCAGTATTGGAAAGTAGCGCGATTTTTGGCGATGGTGCGGCGGCGGCGGTGGTGTCCTTGGCGGATGAGTCCGCACCGTCCGCGTTGCTGAGTGCGAATTTGCGTACTTATTCATCGGGGGTAGATTTATGCAAAATTCCCGCTGGCGGCACGCGCTATCATCCGACGCGGATTCAGCAACCCTTTGAACCATTAGCAAAATTTAAGATGGATGGTAAAGGCGTGTTCAAACTGGCATTGGTGCATTTGCCTGATTTTGTGGCGCAGCTATTGGCGCAAGCGGGCATCACAGCAGCGCAGTTAGACTGGATTGTGCCGCACCAAGCCAGTCACTTAGCACTGGCTCATTTAACCAAACGACTGGGGTTTCCTGTGGAGAAAGTAATCAATATTTTTGCGGAGCATGGTAATCAAGTTGCCGCCTCTTTGCCTACTGCTTTGGATATTGCGATTCGTGATGGGCGCATTCAACGCGGGCAGCGAGTGTTATTGCTGGGGACGGGGGCGGGCTTGTCGATAGGCGGTATCGTATTGGTGTTCTGATGAAAATATTGGTGACGGGCGGAACGGGGTTTTTGGGGCGGCATCTGGTGTGGCGGGCTGCGGCAGCAGGGGCGGAGGTGATTTTCACGGGGCGTGACCCGCGTGCGGCGGCAACGGTGTTGCAATATGGCGCGGCGCGTTGGTTGCCGCTGGCGCATGGCTCGCCCAACGCCATCGCGCAACTGACGTACGCGGCACAACAGGCGGATGTGGTGGTGCATTGTGCGGCGTTATCGACTCCGTGGGGGCGAACGGCGGATTTTGTGCGTGCCAATGTCACCAGCACCGAAGAAGTGCTGGCGGCTTGTCATGCCGCCCGCGTCCCGCGTTTGGTGCATATTTCCACGCCCAGCGTGTATTTTGATTTTCAAGATAGGCTGAACATCCGCGAAGACAGTCCCTTGCCGCCGCCCGTCAATGAATACGCCCGCACCAAAGCCCTTGCCGAAGCGCGTGTGTGCGCCCAACCTTTGCCTGAAACCGTCATTTTGCGCCCGCGTGCTTTGTTTGGCGCGTGGGATCAAACCTTGATGCCACGCTTGTTACGCGTGATGCAGCGCGGTGCGCTGCCTGTGATGCGTGGCGGACAGATTCAACTGGATTTGACGTATATCGACAACGCGATAGATGCGATTTGGTTGTCTATGACCCAACCTTTGGCGCGCCCTGTTTCCATTTACAACGTCAGCAACGGCGAGCCGCAAACTTTATTGCCTTTGTTAGAAAACATGGCGCGAGCCTTTCAGTTGCCGTTGCGCACGCGAACGGTGCCGTGGCGGGTGGTCGAGCTGTTGGCGCGTGGCTTGGAAACGGCGGCGCGTTTAGGAAATGGGCGTGAGCCCTTGCTGACGCGCTACAGCGCGGGCGTGTTGGCGTTTAGTCAAACCTTGGATATTCAGGCGATACGCACGGAATTGGGCTATCAACCCCGCGTATCCATTGCCGAGGGCATACTTCGCCATGCGGCTTGGTGGCGTGAACAGGAGCAAACAAAATGAGTGTGCAATTGCAAATGTTGCGTGTGGGGTCATGTCGGCATCTTGCCTGCATGGCGGCACGCGGGGATCGCCTGACGTTGGTCGATTTTCCAGCGTTATGTGGCTTGATTCGGCATCCTACGTTGGGGTGGATATTGTATGACACGGGTTATGCCGAGCATTTTTTTGATGCCACGAACCGCTTTCCCGAACGCTTGTATCGACAAGCCTTGCCTGTCAATTTGCCGCCGTCTGAGATATTGACGCGACAATTGGCACAGTTTGGCATCACGCCCGCTGACATTGCGCTGGTGATTATTTCGCATTATCACGGTGACCACATCGCGGGACTGCGCGACTTTCCTCATGCGCAATTTATCGCCCTGCGTGCCGACACCGCCAAATTACAAGCCTTGCAAGGACACCGCTTGCGTGCTTCGCTCAAAGGACAATTGCACGGCTTGTTGCCCACGGATTTCTTCAGCCGCCTGCGCGATGCGGACAACAGCCCGCTGGTGACCTTGCCCGCGTGGATGCAGCCGTTCAGTTTAGGGCTGGATTTGTTGGGCGACGGACAAGTTTTGGGCGTGCCGCTTGCGGGGCATAGTCACGGGCAACTGGGTGTGTTTCTGCCCGATGTCAATGGACGACCTGTTTTTTTAGTCGCCGATGCTTGCTGGTCGTTGCCCGCGTGCCGCGAAGGACGACTACCCTCGCGCCTGACCACCTTTGTCAGCGCGGATCGACTACGCTTTAAGCAAACATTTTTTGGTTTACAAACCTTGTTGCAACGCGAACCTGCCATTGCTTTATTACCTTCACATTGTCGCGTTGCTTGGCAGGATTATCACCGTGCAGCTTGATACGTTGCGCATGGCGGGACATTTTGCCCGAACGCGTTGGTGGTTAAATTTCCGCGAACGCGGGCAATTGGAGGCTTGGCAACATGCCCAATTGCGCCGATTTTTGCGCGAAGTGTTACCGCTCGCACCTCGTTATCAAGGCATGCGCACCACGACATTGGCGGATGTGCCGTGTATGGATAAGGCCTCTATGATGGCGGATTTTGCGGGGGGCAACACGCGGGGAATTTCATTGGATCAAGCGTTGTCGCTTGCCCTTGCCGCCGAGCAGTCGCGGGATTTTTCAGCTAAATTGGGCGATTTGACGGTGGGATTATCCAGCGGCACATCAGGCAATCGCGGCGTGTTTTTGGTCAGTGATGCCGAACGCGTGCGCTGGGCGGGAATTTTACTGGCAAGGGTGATGCCGCCGCACTTGTTGCCCCAATTGTTAAGTCCGTGGCAAGCCCCTTTGCGCATTGCCTTTTTTCTGCGCGCCAACAGCAATCTTTACACCACCCTCAACAGTCGCCGCATCGACTTTGTGTTTTATGATTTATTGCAAGGCACGGAGTCCGCTTTGCCGCAGCTCAATATCCAACAACCCGATATTCTGGTCGCGCCTGCGTCGGTATTGAGCGGACTGGTTGCTAAGGTGCAGGCAGGGCGGCTGCGCATTCGTCCCCGTCACATTATCTCGGTGGCGGAGGTATTGGAGCGTGGCGATGCCGACGCATTGCAGTCTGTGTTTGGCGTGATTCCTCACCAAATTTACCAAGCCACGGAAGGATTTTTGGGATACACCTGCCCAGCGGGGACGCTGCATCTGAATGAAACTTTCGTGCATATCGAACCCGATTGGTTGGATGCAACCCGTTTTCAACCTGTGATTACGGACTTTTCGCGTCATACCCAATTGATGGTGCGTTATCGACTCAACGATATTTTGCGCGTTGCCGATCAGTCGTGTATCTGCGGACGTGCCGAACGCGCCATCGCCGCAATTGAAGGGCGGGCGGACGAAGTGCTGTGGTTGCCTGCCCGTGACAATCACCAAATCGTTGCCATTTATCCTGATGCCTTGCGCCGTGCCATGCTACTCACTGCCGTGCGCGAATATCAGCTCACTCAGCACGCGATGTTATGGCATATCGGCATCTTGCCCAACGATCAACAAACGGTTACGTCAGTGAAGCACGCGCTCGCCCAATTGTGGCAAACCCTCGGCGTGCAAGCACCGAATGTGCAATTTGGCGACTGGCAGCCGCCCGCAACGGGGGCAAAACGGCGACGGATTCACGTTGTAAGTACCCGTACCTAAATTTTCGGGGATTTTAAGCTATTAGTCGCTAGTCGTTAGTTAATGCAGGGAAGCTGCCCGCCACCATATCTTTTACAATATATTCAATTAGATGAGAAAAAATTTGCACACCAGCAACTAAAAACTAGCGACTAACGACTAGCAACTCAATACCCAATTATTTGTACGCAACCACTTACATCGACCGAAAGGATCGCAATGCACGTCTTAATTTTGGGCGCCCGCGCCCCCGCTTGTTTGGAGTGGGCGCGGGCTTTTGAGGCTGAAGGCTGGCAGGTGACGGTAGCCGATTCGCTGGTCTATCCTGTCGCACGCAGCAGTCGTGCGATTCATCGTTATGTGCGTTTGCCAGAACCGCGATACCACACCCAAGCATGGATCACGGCATTGAAGACACTGGTCATTGCCCAGTCAATCGACGTGATTTTGCCAACGTGCGAGGAAGCGTTTTATCTGGCGCATGGTTTACCGCAATTAACCCCGCATTGTCGCGTGATGACCAGTGAATTTGCGACCATGCACCGCCTGCATCATAAGTATCAATTTGCGGAAATGACGCGTGATTGGGTAATTTCTGCTCCGCCAACTTGGTTGCTGGATACGCCTGAGTCAGTCATGGCTTGGTCGGAGCAAGCGCATCAGTTGGTTTTTAAACCTGTTTACTCTCGTTTCGCCAGTCAAACCTTGATTCGACCGCCTCCCCAAAAATGCGCGCAAATTCAGGCAAGTGTGGCGCATCCTTGGGTGGCGCAACAATTTATTGCGGGGCGTGAGCATTGTAGTTTTAGCTTGCTGGTGGCGGGGCAATTAACGGCTCATGCCTGTTATCACCCGCGCTATCGTGTGGGGCGCGGGTCTGGGATTTATCTTGAACCCACTTATCCCGCCGCGATACAGGATTTTTTAGTGCAATTTGGCGCAGCCACGCAATACACGGGACAAGTCGGGTTTGATTTTATCGAAGCCGCCGATGGCAGGTTTTATGTGTTGGAGTGCAATCCTCGCGGCACGAGCGGGGTGCATTTGTTTGATGACCAAGCCCCCGCGTTGGTACGCGCATTGTTGGGCGAACGAACCGAGGTATTGTTGCCCACCAACCAAGCCAAAATGGTGGCGTTTGCCATGTTATTGTTTGCCGCGCCCAAGTACTTGTTTGACCGCGTATTTTGGCAAGATTTTCAACAAGCGCAGGATGTCATTACGCGACCCGATGATCGCCGTCCGCTGTTGATGCAGATTCCCAGTTTGCTAGAAATGATGACCCGCGCACTCACCCGTCGAACGGGTTTGTTGGCGGCAGCCACCGCAGACATTGAATGGGATGGGCAAGCGATGGACACTTTGCAACCATGAAGTGGATAGATGCGCCCGTGACCAAGGGGGCGGCGGAACAGTTTGTGTGCAATTGTATGCAGCCATTGGGCAAGCAGGCGATACGCAATGTCACCACCACGATGCGCTTGCTGGAGACGGACACGCATTTATTGCCTGTCAGTGTCAACGATGGGGATGACGCTGCCGATAATTGCTACGTCGTTTCACCAGAAACCACTTACATTGGCTACGCAAAAGATGAGCTGACGCGTATCCCCTATCCTAAAACCGCAAAGATGCTGACGTGGCTGATTGACGGCGTGGCACAAGGTCTTGCAGCGGCACAGCTTAATCGTTTGGTGCAAATCAATAATTGGCTGTTATCCACCAATCTGTATCCTGTGGCATGGCGAGGCGAAGCGTTGCCAACGATCACGCAACAACTGATAGACACCTATCCCCAGCACGCGATTGTGTTTCGTTCGCTGAATCGTTTTAGTAATGCCGAGTTGTTGGCACGTTTGCGCGCAATCGGGTATATCGCCATACCCAGTCGGCAGGTTTATCTGTTTGATGGGCGAGCAGGTGAGCACGCGCCCTTGTTGTCCCGACACAATACCCGTCTGGATGCCAAACACTTGAGTCGGATGCCTTATCAAATTGTGCACGGCAGTGCGCTACAAGAGGATGATTTTCCGCGTCTGGAACAGCTTTATAACCTGCTGTATTTGGACAAATACTGCCGACTCAACCCGCAATTTACGGCAGATTGGTTGCGTTGTGGGCAACGTGATGGCTGGTTGGAGCTGCGCGTATTGTGCACGGCAACGGGGCGAATAGATGGTGTCGTGGGTTGGTTTGCTAATGAGGCGATACTGACTGCCCCCATTGTCGGTTATGACACGTCCCTCCCCAAGCAATATGGACTGTATCGTTTGCTGACACAAATGTGCCTACAGGAAGCCGTTCAGCGTCGTTGTGTCCTTAACTTTAGTTCGGGCGCGGCGCACTTTAAACGCCTACGCGGCGGGCAAGCTGAAATCGAATACAGCATGGTTTACGTTCGGCATTTACCTTTCGCCCGACGATTTTGGTGGCAATTACTGGGTTATCTCTTGCGCCTTCTGGGCGTGCCGATGCTTAAAATAGGCAAACTATGATGGACTTACACACACACTGGTGGGTACTCGCCACAGAAGAAGAGCTGAAAATTGACCACCCGTTATCACGTCAGTTATTGAGCGTACCCATCGTGCTGTTCCGCGATGCAGTTGGACAACCCGCTGCGTTAATTGACCGTTGCCCACATCGTCACGCCCCTCTCTCAGGCGGGCAGGTTAGGCGCGGAGAAGTGGCTTGCCCTTATCATGGTTGGCGTTTTGATGAGACGGGATGTTGTACGGACGTGCCAGGTTTAGAAACGTCGTTAGGTCATCAGCCTCTTGTACGTTCGATTCGCACTTGTGTCGCGCATGGTATGGTGTGGGCGTGTTTGTCGCCAGCAGACACCACGCCGCCGCCCGTTGCGCCGAGCATCAGCGGCAACGACCTTGATGCGTTTATGATGACGGATACGGTTCATTGCACCATGCCTGCGGCGGCGGAAAATTTTTTGGACGGGTTTCACACCCATTTTGTACATGCAGGTTGGATACGTCGTGACCAAAAAAGACAACAGGTGCGGGCGCATGTTCGCGCCTTACCCGATGGGGTTGAAGCGCGTTATAGCGAGGAAGGTTTGCAATCGGGATGGATTTCTCGCTTATTGGAAAGCGACCGTGCAGAAAGCATGGGGCGATTCAAGTTGCCAGGCATCGCGGAAATTGAATATCGAGGCAAAAAAGGCTTGAACGTGCTGATTACCGCGTGGCTCACCCCCGAAACCGAGCGGCAAGTTCGTGTCCACGCTCGCATCGCCACGCGCCAAGGATTTGCCCCACAATGGTTAAAAAAAGGAGTGTTGCAACATTTGTTTGGGGTGATTCTTCGTCAAGACAAAGCGATTCTGGAACAAACCGAACGGAATATCGAGCGGTTCTCGCAACTCCCCATGACCCCGCCCATCTTGCTAGACACCCCACTTGATCTGCTAGGACCTGCTATTCGTTGTTTGATGAACGGGGAAGCGTTGCCAGAGCTGAATCAAGACATTTTGCTCAAACTCTAGCGCACGCGGGACAGACCTCGGTTTTGCTGATGTTGGCGACGCGGATGCGGGAAGGGCGATTAGGGGGCATAGGTGCGACAAATTCGCACGCTTTTGGGATTGGAATGAAGCACCGTGTGAATGAATTCGCACCTACGGTAGTGAAAATGGCAGATTGCCTTAGAAAATCAAGCGCGGCACGTCGGCGGGCAACGTGGTTGGATGCGCTTCACACAATGGAAAATCCGCAAACCGCCCCGCCAGCGCGAGACAATCTTGCGGCCATTCCCGCGTGGCATATTTACGGATAATGTCAGCCACCCAACGGCTTTTCGATACGCCGTTCGCCTGTGCAGCTTGGGTCACCAACGCCTGTGTCGTATCATCTAAATAGAGTGTTATTTGAGACATCGCATTGATTCCTTAAGCATAAATTCAAGAAACGGAAACCACCAAAATCCTAGTGCAGGATTGTTTTTGAGGGTGGCAAGTATATATCCAAGTATGTTTGTTGCGAGCGGCTTATATGAGGTGGGAGTGCTTATCCACCCTACAAAATCTATACAACGATCTCAGCAGCGCATGCCGACAGGCGCATCAATTCAATCAATTGTAATTTTCGGCACTTCTTCCAACAACTGTTTAATCACCGCGCCCGCCAGCATATAGCCAAAAATCGGGGGCATGTAGCTGAGTGTGCCGTTGACGGCGCGGGGGCGACCGTGTCCTTCTACGGGTTGGGGGGGGAGGGGCGGGCGGGGGTTTTCGTTGGTGAAGACGGTGAGGATGCCTTTGCTAATGCCTTGTCGTCTGAGGCGTTTACGCATTTGGCTGGCTAAGGGGCAGACTTCGGTTTTGCTGATGTCGGCGACGCGGATGCGGGAGGGGTCGAGTTTGTTGCCCGCGCCCATGCTGGAGGCGACGGGTAAGCCACGCTGCCGACTTTGTACCACCAGCCCGACTTTGCACGCCAAAGAATCTATGCAATCAATCACATAGTCGCAATCGGTGGGAATCAGTTCGTTGACGTTTTCGGTGGTGAGGAATACGCGCAGCACCGTCACGATGCAATCGGGATTGATGTCGGCGATGCGCTCACGCATCAATTCGGCTTTGGATTGTCCGACGGTGGAAAGCAGGGCGGGCAGTTGGCGGTTGATGTTGCTGGTTGCCACGACATCGTGATCCAACAACGTTAAGCGACCGATGCCTGCGCGGGCGAGGGCTTCGGTGCAATACGAGCCGACTCCGCCCATGCCTGCGACGAAAATATGTTTGCTTGCCAAGGTAGCGATACCCGCGTCGCCAATCAAAATATGGGTGCGTTCAAACTGAGGTGCGATGCTCATGTTAATGTGTGGTATAGAAATAATTGGTCGTTAGTCGTTAGTCGTTAGTTGCTAGTCGTTAGTTGCTAGTCGTTAGTTTTTAGTTGAAGTGGAGAGCATATCTATTTGAATAAATTAAAAATAATGGTTATACATGGCTAGGTTGAAAAACGACCAACTAACGACTAACCGCTAACGACTAAAAACCCATCACTTAACGCCCCAGCAACATTTCCATCACAAATTTGCTGCCTAAATACGCCAGTACCAGTAAGCCAAAGCCGCCCATCGTCCAGCGCACGGCGATACGCCCGCGCCAGCCGTAGAATAAATGTCCCCACAGCAGTACGGCAAACACCAGCCACGATAAAAAGCCGAAGATGACTTTGTGATTGAGTTGCCACGCTTTGCCAAAAATTTCCTCAGAAAATATCACCCCTGATGCCAGCGTCAGTGTCAGCAAAAAGAAACCTATGCCTATCATGCGGAACAACAACGTTTCCATGGTCAATAACGGCGGCAGATTGCGCAAAATGCGCGGCAAGGTGGCGCGGTGCAGGTATTTTTCGACTTGTGAAATCAGCACCGCATGCAGCAGTGCAATGGTAAACAAGCTGTACGCTAACATCGCAACCGAAATGTGGGCTTGAAAAGCAAACAAACGCGTGTTGCTTAAAATATGCTCAGACGGGAAGAAACTCGGCAACACACCCAGCACAGCCGCAATGGGCAAGACCAAGGCTTGCAAACACCCCAGCGGATAGAAAAAGCGCGCCACCCAATACACCAGCAAAGTCAGCCACACGATCAGCGACAAAACGTTCAACAAACCGAAATCGAAACCCCATACCGAAAAAATGCCATTCCATAGCAAATAGCCATGTAACGTTAAGGGAATCAACACGAAATGTCCCAGCGCACCACGGCTGAGTAAATCACCGTCGCCACGCGATTGGGCGCGCCAAAAGTAGGCAGAAAGTACGCTGTAAGTGATAAAAACCAGCGCGGGAATAAGAAGGCTAGGCATTTTGTATCAGGATGTTTTAGACTTCGCGGATTCTACACTATCCGCCCTCCCTAACTCATAGGAACACATCATGTTAGACAACCTTACCGAACGCCTTTCTGGGGTCATTAAAAACCTGCGCGGTCAAGCCCGCCTCACCGAAAGCAACATTCAAGACGCGCTGCGCGAAGTGCGCATGGCATTGTTGGAGGCCGACGTGGCGTTGCCCGTGGTCAAAGACTTTATGGCGCAAGTCAAAACCGCCGCACTGGGCGAAGAAGTCATCGGCAACCTCAACCCTGGGCAAGCCTTTATCGGCGTGGTGCATCGTGAATTAACCAAATTGATGGGCGAACATAACGACGCGCTCAATCTCGCCGCCGTGCCGCCCGCTGTAATTTTGATGGCAGGTTTGCAAGGCGCGGGTAAAACCACCACCAGCGGCAAACTCGCCAAATTACTGCGCGATCAAAACAAGAAAAAAGTCTTGTTAGTCAGTTGCGACATCTACCGCCCAGCGGCGATTGAGCAATTGCGCACCTTGGCAAAGCAATTGGACATTGATTTCTTCGCTTCCGACATCAGCCAAAAACCGCAAGACATTGCGCTGTCCGCGCTGGATTTTGCCCGTCGCCATTACCACGACGTGCTGATTGTCGATACCGCAGGTCGTTTGGCAATTGACCAAGCCATGATGGCAGAAATTCAACAACTGCACAGCGCGTTAAAACCGATTGAAACCCTATTCGTGGTCGATGCCATGACGGGGCAAGACGCGGTCAATACCGCCAAAGCCTTCGGCGCAGCTCTGCCGCTGACAGGCGTGATTTTGACCAAAATGGACGGAGATTCACGCGGCGGCGCGGCGTTGTCCGTGCGTCACGTCACAGGCAAACCGATTAAATTTGTCGGGGTCAGCGAAAAACCCAACGGCTTAGAAGCCTTTCACCCCGAACGCATGGCATCCCGCGTGTTGGGCATGGGCGACGTGTTGTCGCTGATTGAAGAAGCCCAACGCGGAGTCGATCACGCCGAAGCCGAAAAACTCGCCAAGAAAATGAAAAGCGGCAAGAGCTTTGATTTAGAAGACTTTAAAATGCAGATGGTGCAAATGCGCAAAATGGGCGGCATGTCCGCCATGATGGAAAAATTACCCAAGGGGTTGGGTGATGTGACCAACGGCGCGAAAATCGACGACCGCGCCATCAACCGCCTAGAAGGCATCATCAACTCCATGACCGCCGAAGAACGCCGCAAACCCGAACTCATCAAAGCCTCCCGTAAACGCCGCATCGCCATGGGCGCAGGCGTGCAAGTCATGCACGTCAACCAACTATTGAACCAGTTTGAACAAACCCAAAAGATGATGAAAATGTTCACCAAAGGCGGGATGATGGCGAAGATGATGAAAGGCATGGCGGGGAAGATGCCTGGGATGAGGTAAGATTGGGCGTGTTGTTTAGCTAGATTTTTGGAGGAGTGTGAATGCTATGGAAATTAGTGAGTCTTATCGAGGTAGAGAACACGCTTTTGTAAAGCATGAGCTGCTTAAAAATTACCTAGAAAAATTGTTGTTCATTATGGGGATGTCTGGGGTAAAAGAAGTAGCCTATGTTGATTGTTTTGCTGGTCCATATCAAGACGAGAGTGAAAATATTCAGGCAACTTCTATCGCCATTTCATTGAATATTTTGAAGAAAGTCCAAGATTCTTTGCGTGAGAGAGGGCGGTGTGTCGAGATTCGTGCAATTTATGTTGAGGAAAAAAAGTCTAGTTACAAAAGGTTAAATAAATATCTTGAAGAACGTCCTGAAGATGGCATCAAAGCGTGGTCAATTCATGGTGACTACTCCGAACATATAGATCAAATTTTACGGCTTTGCGGAGAGCGGAGTTTTGTGTTCTTCTTCATTGATCCACTCGGTTGGGTTGATGTGGGAATCCCTAAAATGGCTAGGTTATTGAGCCGTCCTAACTCTGAATTTTTGATCAACTTTATGTACGATTTCCTCAATCGCTTTGTTGGAAAACCAGAGCTTCGTGAGCAGGTTTCTCAACTGTTGGGTGAGTTGACGGATGGTGATTTTCAAAGAATTCAAACCGATCCAAAAGACAGGGAGCGTTTCATTGTTGGAAAATACAGAGAACAAATAAAAAAAGCCATGGGCGAGGGCAAGGCTCGCACCTACTCCGCAACTATCAAAGACAAAGATAAAAATCGCACTAAATACCATCTCGTTTATGGTACGCGTCATCCAAAGGGAATCGTTGAATTCGCGAAAACGTCCGAAGGCGCGGAATTCTTGCAACGCCTTGTTCGTAGCCAATCAAAGCATGATTCTGATCCAAACGCTTCCTTGTTTTCAAGTGAAGAAGAGGTGGAAGTTTTAGATGAAGCACGGGTAGATATAGGTGAGGTAAAAAAATACTGGCTCAGTAAATTGGGTAATGAGCTAACCATATTTGATGAAGAAAAGTTGGCTAATATGCTTGAAGAGACTGGGTGGTTAATCTGTGATTTACAGAATGCGTTCCAGTCGCTGGCACAAGAAAGGAAAGTTGAAAATCTGGATGCGAAAAGAGCGCGTTCAAAAAATCCCGTGAATTTTGAAAACGGCGAGCGACTGAGGAAAATAAAATGACCCGTACTACAACAATTGAATGGACGGAGCAAACGTGGAATCCTACAACTGGGTGCACCAAAATATCCCCTGGTTGCAAGCATTGCTATGCCGAAGTTATGGCTAACAGATTACAAGCTATGGGGGCGAATGGTTATCAAAATGGATTTGAGTTAAGTTTGATGCCCGAACGGTTAAATGAACCGCTGCGTCGAAAGAAACCAACTGTTTACTTTGTCAACTCTATGTCTGACTTATTCCATGAAGACATCCCGTTTGAGTTTCTTGATAGGGTTTTTGACGTGATTAGAAAAACGCCACAGCACACATACCAGATACTCACCAAAAGGTCTGGGGTAATGCTGGAGTATTTCTCGTCTAGTAGCCGAGTTCCCCCAAAAAATGTATGGCTGGGTGTTTCGGTTGAAGATAAAAAGTATGGTATTCCCCGAATTGATGATTTACGCAAAATTAACGTTGGCATCCGTTTTTTATCGGTAGAACCATTGTTAGAAGACCTTGGGGCTTTTGATTTATCAGATATTCATTGGGTGATTGTCGGCGGAGAATCTGGGGTTAATGCTAGGGTGATGAAATCAGACTGGGTAGAGTCAATCAAAAAACAATGCGATAAAAATTCAGTTGCTTTCTTTTTCAAACAATGGGGTGGCTGGGGAATGGATGGTAAAAAAAGACATAAGAAAGAAAACGGAAGGCTATTTGCAGGGAAAACTTGGGATGCAATGCCGAGAAATTATGCTTTGATTTGAACATAAACACCAATTCTTGATAATGAGGCTCTCTCCGTTTCTCGACACCCAATGGTGCAACCCACCCCGAAAAAGTCCACGTGCTGACTAAAACGTGAGTTGGCGTGTGATATATGAATTTTGAGAGGAGCAATGTGACTCTATCAGATGGCAAACCTTGCCCGTTGTGCGGTGAAGGCGTTTTGCATCTGACCACTAAAACGGTGATGCAAGATTACAAAGGGCATCGTTATGATGCCCTGACACGCGGGGCGCTTTGCGACCATTGCGCAGAAGGGTTTGTTGAATTTGATGCGGAGGAAGAAAGCGCGTGGTTGGTGTTTCGGGATCGCGTCGATGCGACAACGGCTCATCAAAGTTGAATAATTCGTGCTTTAAACCTGAATTCAGGGAAAAGATTGATGATTGAAATAAGCACCCCAAAACACCCCATGCCCCTTCACGACACCCACTACCACATCCCGCCTCACCCCGCCAAAGCACTGATGCTGGCGAAGCGTCAGTTGAGTGAGTTGGTGTGCGACGCGGTGAATTTGGAGGGGATCAATATGACCCTGCCAGAGGTGCAGACCTTGCTGGACGGCATCACCGTGGGCGGGCATCGTGTGTCTGATCAGCAAATTACCTTGAATCAGGGCAAGGCGTGGCGGTTGTTGTTTGATTGGGTGGCGCGGGGGGAATTCGCGCTGACGGCGGAAAAAGCCTGCGCTTTGCACGCGGTGGCGGCGGAAGCGGAGGCATTAGAGTGGGGTGTGTTTCGGCGCGGGAGCGTGTTTATTGCGGGGACAGATTATTTGCCACCACCTGCGGCGGAATTACCACAATGCTTTGCTAACCTGATTGCCGAACTCGCCACGATTCCTGATATTTACGACCAAGCCATCCATATTTTTTTGAGCATGGCGCGCAATCCGTTTTTCTACGATGTAAACAAACGCATGGGGCGTTTTATGATGAACGGTCATCTGCTTCAGCACGGTTATCCTGCCATCAACCTACCCGCTAAACGGCAATTGGAATTTAACACCTTGATGCTGGCGTTTTATCCCAGCGGGGATGAAACTGCGATGAATGCGTTTATGCGCGAGTGTTTGGATGGGCGATTGCTTGCCATTATGCGTGAAGATTTTTGCAATACAGGACGGGACTGAGCGAGCATTAAATGTTGAAAACACATTGAAGCAACCACAAATTAAACGCAGGGATAATGGGCAATGGAAATCAGTATATTGGCTTTTTTGGGCGGTCTGGTGGGGGCGGTGTTGATGGACATCACCGAAACTTGGGCGGCAAAGTGGGGCATTCGTAGTGGGGTTCGCATCGCGCTGGTGGGGCGTTGGTGTTTGGGCTTGCTGCGAGGGAAGTTTGTCCATGCCAATATTCTCGAATCCCCCTCCTTGCCCAATGAGGTTCGGGCGGGTTGGGCGTTTCATTTTCTCATTGGCGGGGGCGGGGTGGCATTGCTCTATCCCTGCTTTTTCTGGGTGACTCACATCCCTTTGCCGCACAATCATTTGTTGGGCGGCATCGTGTTCGGTTTACTGACCTCTTCGTTGCCTTGGTTTGTGCTGTTGCCGTCATTTGGCTGGGGAGTATTGGGTCGGCGTGCGCCAAAAGGGTCGAATGCCCTACTTGCCAGTACGCTCTCCCATATCCCCTATGGTTTTGGCGTGGGAGCAGTGATCGCAGCGGGTATTTAGCGAGGCACGTGTGCAGGCACAGGCATCAGCAATTCTCATTTTGACCGTGGGTACGAATTCATTCGTACGGTTTCTCGTGAATAAGGCAAGTTTGGTCGCATTTTTCGCCCTTTCGGGCGATGTACGAATGTGTCGCACCCACAAAAACATGCTGTTTAGCCAAAATGAGCATTGCTGCTCCTACATGGCGTTTGGTTTGTGATGACAATGAAAAAATACATATAACTTGTTGATTCTTAAATAAATTAAGATGTGTAGATATTTATATCCTCTAGGGGGCGTAGCCTGTATGTAATACGAGAATCTCCCTGTCCTCGCCTAAAATCCCATATTGCATACGGGCTACGGTCAGGTACACACCCATACCATCGCGTAAATCGGGATTTATCTCGAATTTCACATCATCGTCGAGTTAAAACTTGACCTGCGGCACTGTATTGGTGGGTATTTTTACACTAAAAATTTTGAATTGAGAATTGCGGTGAGGAATGACTTATAATTCGCGCCCTTATCTGCAAGGGGATTTGCCCGCGCAGGATTTGTTATTGACTGCCGACTATGCGCGCTAAACCCTTTTCCGCACTGAAAATTGTTTCTGAACTGATTGAAAAATCAGGCTTTCGTATTCCGCCCCCGCCTGTAGGGTCGGGGGTGGCGGGGTGGGTGCAACCTAACAGTTTGGTGACCATTGCGGGGCGAAAAATCGCGTGTGGGCTGATGTATGTCGGGACGACGCTCAAAAATGTGCAAGGCTGGAACGATCCCGCGCTGATTGATCCCGCTAAATCGGTGGTAGGGCGGGGCGGGATGGGGCGGTCGCTGGTGGGGCATTTTGTTCCAGACTACAGCCAATTTAATCCCGCCACACGCGGTGCGTATTTGGATTGGTTAGCAGGCGGGCGCAATCTGGCGCATGTTCCTGTCACTTTTCTGATGTTATTTTTCTATGGGGTGGAGCGACGGGTGATTTTTGATGCCACCCAAACCCCCGCACTGCGCGCCGAGTTTCCTGTGATTGAGCAAGAGCTGCGTCGCTTATTGGCGTTGCATGAGTCGAATGAATACGATACTTTTTCGTACTACGCTAAGTCCTTGTTGGAATGGATCGCACTGTCACAACCGCCTAGCGACAAGTTTTATTTACAGCCGCCGCCCGCCTACCAAGAACTGAGGCAATATCGTTATGATTATGAGCCGTTCCCGATTAGCTTGTTGTTGTCGCTAGGGCAAGCCACGGTGGACAAAGCCCCAATCCCCGCCGCGTGGGCATTCGCTTGGGCAACCGTGCATCCTAAAGTGAGCATACGCTCTCTTGTGCAACGCGATTTTGACAAATTTAAAACGATGTTTGAGGTGGTTTATCGCACACAACATGGCGCGGGGATCACCTTGTTGCCCAATAAAACGCCGTTAAAGTTTGTGTACCGCCCCGCTTCACACGGCATGGCGGGCTTGAAAGAAATCAAGCTCTCTTTTGGCAAAATTCCTGATGTTTCAAGCAAACGCAGTCCAATCAATCAGTTGCAAATAATTATTGATCTGGCAACGGACGCGCTCATGCCTTATTATCGCCACATTGGCAAATATGCCGATCAGAAAAACGCGCTCGCTGCCGCCTTGTTATTGCCGCCCGTGCTGTTACCCGACACCCTCAAACAAGCGTTGCAACAGCTACAAATGCGAGTGGCGGATGCGGAAATTATTTTGCCTTTTGCGGCGTTATTGCAATCCTTGCAGTGCGCATATGGCTTAAACAAAAACAGCACCATGCGCTTAAATGAGCTGCTCAAAGCACAGCATATCGGCATCGAACCTGATGTGTTGCACGCGGGCAAATCGCCTGAAGCAGATGACCTCGTGGTGTTATTCGCGCAATCCGAAGCCACCGATTGCAGTACGCCCGCCTATCTTGCCGCCCAACTTACCTTGAAATTGTCCATCCTGGTGGCAAAGGCGGATGACAGCGATTACACGGCGGCGTTGGACTATGTGCGCCAACAACTGCAATCTTGGACGCATTTAACGCCCGACCATCAACGTCGTTTGAGCGCGCAACTTAGTTTGTTGCCGCAACAAAAATTGACCTTGGCGGCGATTAAAAAACAAGTGGTCGCCTTAACCCTCCCCGCCAGGTCGTCCATCGCGACTTTTTTGGCAGTGGTCGCGCAATCCGATGGCAGCGTGTCGCCCGCCAAAATCAAGCTGTTGGAAAAAATCTACAAAGCACTGGATTTAGATAGTAATCAAGTGTTTAGCGATTTGCATGCGGCAGAAAGTGGCACGGTATCGCATCGTCAATTGGAACAAACAGGTTTTACACTGGATGCCGAGCGCATCGTGGTGTTGCAACGCGATACCGCCCGTGTGTCGCGCTTGTTGGCAGATATTTTTAACGAAGGCCAACCCGCAGCTCCCGCGCCAACAGCTGAACCTCGTCACGCCAGCATCATGGGATTGGATGAAATCCACAGCACCTTGGCACGCCGCCTACTCGCCCGCCCCGAATGGACGCGTGCCGAGTTACTTGCCGCCGTAGCAGACTTAAACCTGATGCTGGACGGTGCGTTGGAACACTTAAACGATGCCGCCTTTGACGCATTTGACTGCCCCTTCGTCGAAGGGGACGACCCCATTACCCTCAGCCCTGAAATTTTAGAAAGCCTCACCTTATGACCACCCCCATCCGCCCCAAAGACCGCGACGCGGTGATTCAATCCTTACGCGCAGGGGTCGTCCCGCGCATGGGACAACATTTGATTCAAGTCGGGCGCACCCGCGAAATCGAAACGCTGATTAGCGACATTGACCGCGTGGCGGATGGCGGTTCGGGCTTTCGCTTGGTGATAGGCGAATACGGTGCGGGCAAAACGTTTTTCCTCAACTTGGTGCGGGATGTGGCAATGGCAAAAAAATTGGTAGTCGCCAGTGCCGATTTAAACCCTGACCGCCGCCTGCACGCCAGTGGCGGACAAGCCCGTTCGCTCTATGCCGAACTGATGCGCAACTTAGCCACCCGCACCAAACCCGACGGTGGTGCATTGAGCGGCATTGTGGAAAAATTTATCGCCACGGCAAAATCTGAAGCCACTGCCAGCGGACAATCCACCGAAACCGTGATCCGCCAAAAGTTGGCGCACCTCACCGAATTGGTCAACGGTTATGATTTTGCCGATGTGATTGCGGCCTATTGGCGCGGGTTTGAACAAGACAATGAAACCCTAAAATCAGACGCAATCCGTTGGTTACGCGGCGAATTTTCCACCAAAACCGATGCGAGACTAGCCTTGGGTGTGCGTGCCATTGTTGATGATGCCGCTGTGTATGACCAACTGAAATTGATGGCGCGCTTTGTGCGCTTGGCTGGATTTGGCGGTTTGCTGATTAACTTGGACGAATTGGTCAATCTGTACAAACTCGCCAACACCCAAGCCCGCAACGCCAATTACGAACAAATTTTGCGCATTTTGAACGACTCGCTGCAAGGCACCGCAGTGGGGTTGGGCTTTATTTTAGGCGGCACGCCCGATTTTCTAATGGATACCCGACGCGGCTTATACAGCTACCCCGCGCTACAAAGTCGCTTGGCACAAAACACCTTTGCTGCCAACGGCTTAGTCGATTTCAGCGGCCCTGTCGTGCGCCTCTCCAGCTTGATGCCAGAAGAATTCTTCGTCCTCCTGCAAAAAATCCGCCACGTTTACGCCGCAGGCAATCCTGAAAAATACCTGCTGCCCGACACAGGTATCGAAAGCTTTATGGCACACTGCGCCAAACGCATCGGCGACAGCTACTTCCGCACCCCCCGCACCACCATCACCGCGTTTATCAATTTATTGGCGGTGTTAGAACAAAACCCCGAAGCCACTTGGCAATCCCTACTCGGCAGCCTCGAAGTCCTGCCCGACACAGGCGATAATGACCTCGCCGCCCCGATGGTAGATGAATTTGCGTCATTTAAGTTATAAGGCAGGCTTTGCGCGTCAGCGGCTCTTTAGCCAAAAATCCCGCTTAGATTATGCTAATCTGCGCAGCTCATTTTTTTGGTTTAAACAATGATGAATGGTTACTTAAAACGCATCCTGAATGCGCGAGTGTATGACGTGGCGGTGGAAACGCCGTTGGAGGTTGCACCGAATTTATCGGTGCGCATGGGCAATACGCTGTTGTTGAAACGTGAGGATATGCAGCCTGTGTTTTCGTTCAAGTTGCGCGGGGCGTATAACAAAATGGCGCAGTTGTCGGCTGCGCAATTGGCGCGGGGCGTGATTGCGGCTTCGGCGGGCAATCATGCGCAGGGTGTGGCATTGTCAGCGAAAAAACTGGGTTGCAAGGCGGTGATTGTGATGCCCACCACCACGCCAAATATCAAAATTCAGGCGGTGGAGCGGCGCGGGGCGCAGGTGGTTTTATTCGGCGATTCGTATTCGGATGCGTATCAGCACGCGCTGGAATTGGAAAAACAAAACGGCATGGTGTTCGTCCATCCTTACGATGATCCCGATGTGATTGCGGGGCAAGGTACGATAGGCATGGAAATTTTGCGCCAGCACACCCAGCCTATCCATGCGATCTTTGTGGCAATTGGCGGCGGCGGGCTGATTTCTGGCGTAGCCGCTTACGTTAAACAACTGCGCCCTGACATCAAAATCATCGGCGTGCAACCTGTTGATTCCGATGCGATGTTTGCCTCGCTGCGCGAACAGCAGCGCGTGGTATTGGATCATGTGGGGCTGTTTGCTGACGGCGTGGCGGTCAAGCAAGTGGGGGTGGAAACCTTCCGTTTGTGTCAAGAATTGGTCGATGAAGTGGTGTTGGTGGATACCGACGAAATTTGTGCTGCGTTGAAAGATGTGTTTGAAGACACGCGCTCGATACTGGAACCAGCGGGTGCGTTGGCGATTGCGGGGGCGAAACATTATGCGGCGCGGGAAAATCTGCGCAGCGAAACGCTGGTGGCGATTGCCTCAGGCGCGAATATGAATTTTGACCGTTTGCGCTTTATCGCCGAACGCGCCGAAATTGGCGAACACCGCGAAGCGATTTTAGCGGTGACCATTCCCGAAACGGCGGGCAGTTTCCGCGAGTTTTGCGCGCTATTGGGCAAGCGCAATATCACCGAATTTAACTACCGCTACGCCGATACCAAAATGGCGCAAGTGTTTGTTGGCGTGCAAGTGCATAACCAATCTGAAACGCTGGAACTGGTTAAAACCTTACGCGACAACCAGTTGCCGACCTTGGATTTAAGTGACAACGAAATGGCGAAGCTGCATTTGCGCCATCTGGTGGGCGGACATGCCGCACAAGTAACCGATGAAATTTTGTTCCGCTTTGAATTTCCTGAACGCCCTGGCGCGCTGATGAATTTCTTAAACAGCATGAACCACAGTTGGAATATCAGCTTGTTCCACTACCGCAACCACGGCGCGGATTACGGGCGGGTGTTAGTCGGAATGCAAGTCCCGCATCACGATAAAGCCGCACTACGTGATTTCTTGGATAATTTAGGTTATGCCTATTGGGACGAAAGTGATAATCCAGCGTATCGCTTGTTTTTGGGGTAAAAGCATAGGTAAATAGTTGCGTACAAGTAATTGGGTATTTTGTCGTTAGTCGTTAGTCGTTAGTCGTTAGCTGGTAAGTGGTTAACTCAAAGTTTTCGTGCATTATCACCGACATAAAATGCAGGTGATGGACGTAGGTTGGGATTTATCCCGACTTTCACGTTCTTGTCGGGTTAAAACCCGACCTACAAAGGCATATTGGGTGGATAAATTTTGAATTGAGAATTGCTGTTCGAAGTTAAATCGAATTTAAAAGGAGAAGCGCGTGGAATTTAGTCTTAAACAAAGTAGTTCAGAAAAGCAACGCACAGCTTGCGTGGTGGTGGGTGTGTATGCCAATGGCAAATTATCAGCGGCAGCGCAGGTATTGGATGTCGCGATGCAGCATCAACTCAGCGATTTGATTGCGCGGGGCGATATAGAAGGCAAAGTGGGTCAGACCTTGTTGTTGCCACAAGTTTCTGGCTGTGCGGCGGAGCGGGTGTTATTGGTGGGTTTGGGCAAGCATTCAGCGTTTGGTGCGACCCAATTTGTGGACGTGTTACGGGCGGCGTTTGCGGCATTGCACAAAAGTAACAGCAAAGATGCGGCGTTGTATTTGACCGACTTGGCGGTGACCGATCGGGACGCGGCGTGGGCAATCACCCAAACGGTGTTGGTCGGCGCGGAATCGGCTTATCGTTGCGACCACTTGAAGAGCAAACCTGCGGCAGCCCCCATTTTGAGCAAAGTGTTGTTGGGCTGTGCGGAAAAACCTGAAGCGGCGGGCAAAGCCACCTTGGCACAAGCCGTTGCTGTGGCGCATGGCATGAAATTAACCAAAGACTTAGGTAATTTGCCAGGCAACATTTGCACGCCGACTTACTTGGCGGATCAAGCTAAATCCATCGCCAAAACCTTCAAGCTGGAGGTTGAGGTATTGGAAGAAAAAGACATGGAAAAGCTGGGGATGAACTCCTTTTTGTCTGTGTCTCGCGGCAGCCGTCAACCTGCCAAATTGATTACGCTGTCTTATCATGGTGGTGAGAAAAAACAAAAGCCTATCGTATTAGTCGGCAAAGGTATTACCTTTGATTCGGGCGGCATTTCTTTGAAGCCTGGGGCGGAAATGGACGAAATGAAGTACGACATGTGCGGCGCGGCGAGTGTGTTAGGTACGATGCAAGCGATTGCCGAAATGGGCTTGAAACTCAACGTGGTGGCGGTGATTCCCAGTTGCGAAAACTTACCTGATGGTTCCGCCAGCAAACCAGGCGATATTGTCACCAGCATGTCAGGCTTGACCATTGAAATTTTGAATACCGATGCGGAAGGACGATTGATTTTGTGCGACGCGTTGACCTACTGCGCGCGTTTTGAACCTGCCACGGTGATTGATGTGGCGACACTAACAGGTGCTTGCGTCATCGCCTTGGGGCATGTGGCGACAGGTTTATTTAGCAATCAAGACGCGTTGGCGCAAGAGTTGTTGGCGGCGGGGCAATACACCCAAGATCGCGCTTGGCAAATGCCGTTGTGGGAAGAATATCAACCTTTGCTGGACAGCAATTTTGCCGATATGCAGAACATCGGCGGACGTGCAGGCGGCAGCATCACGGCAGCCTGTTTCTTGTCGCGCTTCACCAAAGACTACCGCTGGGCACATCTGGACATCGCCGCCACCGCATGGAAATCAGGCAAAGACAAAGGTGCGACAGGTCGTCCCGTGCCGTTGTTGACGCAGTATTTGATGCAACAAGCGAAGTAGTAGCACCGCTTCCCCCTTGCAGGGGGAAGGCTGGGATGGGGGTTGAAACGTTGTACTGCAATTGGCTAAATTTCAACCCCCACCCTAACCCTCCCCCTGCTAGGGGGAGGGAAACATGCGCATAAACGCCACCTCCCTTATACCCCCATGACCAAAGTCGATTTTTACACAGGCTTACCCAACAAGTTGCACACGGTGTGCCAGTTGAGCAACAAAGCAATGCAAAGCGGCATTCGCACGGTGATTAGTGTGCCTGACGAGGCGATGTTGGACGCGTTGGATAAGCTGTTGTGGCGTTATCCGCCCGTGTCATTCACGCCGCATTGTCGCAGCGATGACGTACTTGCCGAGCAAACGCCTGTTTTGTTGCATCACGGGGATGCTCCGCTGCTAGCTCATCATTTGCTCATCAGTTTACACCCTGATCCCATGCCTTTTTTCAGTCGCTTTGAGCGGGTGATTGAGTTAGTCGGCACGGATAAAGAGGACATTCACCTCGGTCGTTTACGCTATAAATTTTATCGTGATCGGGGTTATGAACTGAGCAATACTGACTTAAGTAAAGGGGCTAGCAAATGAGTACGTTTGACGACGCGAACGATTTGTCATTCCTACCTGTGCTCAACGACCCCGTCGTGCTGGATGACAGCGAGGATCTCCCTGTTCTTACCGACATTATCCATGTCCCTGACATCGTGGCAACCACGCTCGTAGAGAATCAAGTGCTGGCTGAACCCCTCACACCGACAGTGAATCTTAGTGAAGAAGCCTATCAACAATTGGTTGAGCGGCTAGAAGATCACTTAGAAAATTTGCTCACACAAAAACTCACCGTGTATTTAGAACGCATGAAAGCGCAAATCGTGGAGCAAGTGAACGAGGAAATTCGGCTGGATTTTGCGAACAAACTGTCGGATAGGGCGTAAAGAGGGAAGAGTGATGCGCTGCTGCGCAGCTTGGTGAAAGGTGAAAAGTGAAACAAACCATCGCACACCCACGCCGTTTCACCCTTCTCCCTTCCCTCTTTCCCCTTCCCAGCCCCTCCTTCCCGTGTTATACAATCCGCCGCACAAAAATTAAACCACTCAGGGGAATTTCCAATGTTTAGCTTTCTTAAGAAAAAAAAGCCTGAACCCGAACTGTCGATACCCGCAGCCGAACCTGTCACTTGGCTGTCGCGCTTAAAATCGGGTCTGGTGCGCACCAGCAGCCAATTGACCGATTTATTCAGTCGCGGCGGCAAAATCGACGATGATTTATATGAAGAATTAGAAACGATTTTGATTACCGCCGACGTGGGCATGGATGCCACCAATGCCTTGTTGGCAGATTTACGCCGCTACGTCAAACTGCACAAACTGCACGAAGCGGGGGAAATGAAAGCCGCCCTTGCCGCCTGTTTATTGAAATTACTCAGTCCCTTAGCGCAACCGCTGCACGCCAACACCCACCAACCTTTTATCATTATGATGGTGGGCGTGAATGGGGCAGGCAAGACCACGTCCATCGGCAAATTAGCCAAATACTTTCAATCCCAAGGGCTGTCCGTGTTGTTGGCTGCTGGCGATACGTTCCGTGCGGCGGCGCGTGAGCAATTGATGACGTGGGGCGAGCGCAACAATGTGACCGTCATCGCGCAGCAAAGTGGCGATGCGGCGGCGGTGATTTTTGACGCGATTCAAGCCGCCCAAGCGCGCAAAATCGACGTGGTATTGGCGGACACCGCTGGGCGATTGACCACCCAAGCGCATTTGATGGCAGAAATCCAAAAAGTGAAACGCGTGATTGGCAAAGTATTACCCGACGCGCCGCACGAAGTGTTGTTGGTGCTAGATGCCAACACAGGGCAAAACGCCTTGAGCCAAGTCAAAGCCTTTGATGCCGCGTTAGGGGTGACGGGATTGATTTTGACCAAGTTGGATGGCACCGCCAAGGGCGGGGTCATCGCCGCCATCGCCCACGCTCACCCCATTCCTGTGCGCTTTATCGGCGTTGGCGAACAATTAGATGATTTACGTCCCTTTGTGGCGGAAGATTTTATCTCGGCATTATTGGATTTGCCCGACTAAACACGGCAAATATCGCTGCCCAATCAAGCCACTTGATAGGCGGAGAAGATGCGCACGACTTTGACAATCCGCCCTTGCGTTTGGATGATTTCCATCGGGTGATTGGCGATTTTTAAGCTCGTCCCCGCTTCGGGAATATCTTGCAAATGTTCCAAAATCAGTCCATTCAGCGTTTTTGCACCGCTTAAAGGGAAATGAAAGCCGAATTTTCGGTTCAATTCGCGCAGGCTGCTACTGCCTTCCAATAACAAGC